>NZ_JBQTDC010000007.1:0-129357 GCF_052353045.1 Halomonas sp. AOP7-B1-5
AACACCCCCGACATCGTGTCGGAGGTGTTGTCTTTTCACGTCTTTAGCGTGGCTTACTCGTGGTCGCCCGCCAGCTGCATTTGGCGCAGCATGTAGTTCTGGATGCCAACCTGATCAATCAGCTTCAGCTCGGTTTCGATATGATCAATATGATCTTCTTCATCGGCGAGCAGGTCGCGCAGCAAATCACGTGATACGTAGTCTTTAACGCTTTCACAGTAGGTGATGGCTTCGATGTAGTCGTTGCGGCCGTCGTGCTCGATTCTAAGATCGCTTTCGAGCATCTCCTTGACGTTTTCACCGATATGTAGCTTGCCCAGATCCTGAAGATTAGGAATGCCTTCCAGGAACAAAATGCGTTCAATCAGCTTGTCAGCGTGCTGCATTTCTTCAATGGACTCGTCGTATTCCCACTTAGCCAGTGCCTTAAGCCCCCAATCCTTATACATTTTGGCATGCAAAAAGTACTGATTAATGGCAATAAGCTCGTTGCCCAATGCTTTGTTTAAATGCTGGATTACCTGGGGATCACCTTTCATGACGTCACCTTTCTCGCTGTAATGCTGATAGTTAATCTAACCAATCAAGCAGTTACGTTAATGAAGGAGTATAGGCCATGCAAAGGCATACTCCCAGTTTTCTGAGAGTATAGAGAAGATGAAGAAAAATTCAAATAAATCAGTTATTTGCTAACGATAACCCTAACAAGAGTGATTCGCGTCACACGGCGTAAGCGAGACTCATATCGGCTTCCATACGTGCTTCATAAAGCGCTTCTTTGGTAAGCGATTTGGCATAGCAGGCGCACTTGCCACACTGGGTGGCACAGCCGGTGGCTTCACGCACTTCTCGCCAGCTGCGCGCTCCATCGCTCACCTGCTGACGAATCTGATGATCGGTTACTCCCTTGCACACGCAAACGTACATGGCGACACCTCATAAATAACATGAGATGAATGTAAATGATTCGCATACATTTTATCAAGTAAAAAACTATGCCTTTTAGTAGTGATTGTCTTTCACTCAAAAAAACCTAAATCAACACAATTGCTTAGTAATTAGTTGCATAAGTTCTAATAAAAAATATTAGTGTTTAAGTGCCCATTTTTTAGTGATCAGGCACGAAAACAGTGCGCGTCTGGGAGGCTATATCTGGCCAGCTGCGTTGACGACTATCCAAAAGAACCCACCAATAGCCCAGGCCAAATAGCGCCAAAGAGAGCCAAGCGATCCCACAGCGTATAAGGCTCTGCCTAAGAGTAATAGTTTGGCCATCAATGGTTTGCACACGCAGACGCCACGCCTGCATGCCCAAGGTCATACCGGCGCACTGCCAAAAAAAACAGAAGAAACCAGTGGTAGAGAGAAGCAGTAAACCGCGCAGGCTCCAGACGGCCAAAGCAGAAGCCCCGACGGCTTCCACGGGTTGACTGAGTATCAGCCGGAAAAACGCTAGATGGATAATCGTAATAAGCAGCCAGAGGGCTAGCACTAATACACCATCATACGCCATGGCGCCCAGCCGGCGGCCCACCCCGGCTGACACTACGTTAGTCATTGAAACTTACGCTCGCCCTTAAAACTGCGCTAACCATTGCGGCGCAGGAAATAAATCCCCACGGCGGCACAGGCCAGGGTCGGCACCAGTACCGCCCATACCGGTGAAAATCCGAAAATCGTGGATGCAGGGGCCAGCAGATCCTGGATATATTTAAACGCAAGCCCGGTGACCACACCATAAAATACCCGCGTGCCCGCCGCCACGGTACGCAGCGGGCCAAATACAAACGAGGCGGCAATCAGGACCAGCGAGCCCATGGTGAGCGGCATAAGCATCTTTTGCCAGAAGTACAGCAGCGGCTGATCCGCGATTAGCCCCTGCGCCTGCAGATAGCGCGCATAGGCCCATAGCTCACTGGGTGCCTGGCTCTCGATATCACGCAGCAGGCGCTCGAGCTGTACAGGAGTAATATGCGTTTCCCAGAAGGCGCTGGCCTGGCTTTCAGACTCGGTATAATCATCGTAAATACGCGTGGTAGTCACATTTTCAAGCCGCCAGGCGCCCTCCTCCCAATGCGCGCGTGCGGCATGCGTGGCTTCAATCAATCGCCGCTCATCGAAGCGGTAGCGGGTTAAATCGAGCACCACTTCGTCGGCGCGAATCGCCCCGAACCGGTAAACGCTATCACCTTCAAACTGCCAGCCGCTGCGACTGGCGGGCTGGGCGCTTTCGCCCTGGCGCTGTTCAAGCTGCCACGCTTCGGCAAACTGCTCGGTGCGCGGGCTTACGAACTCGGCGATCAGCAGTACCACAACCACCACCAACAGCACCGGTTTCATTACGCCCCAGACAATACGCGCCAGCGAACGCCCAGAGGCGCGCATAACGGTAAGCTCATTGCTGGACGCCATGCTGCCCAAACCAATCAGCGCGCCGATCAGCACCGCCACCGGGGCATACTGATAAAAACGCCACGGTGTACGCATGAGTAAATAAAAGAACACGTCCAGTGCGGTGTAATTGCCTTGTACGTGGCGCAGGTCACCAATGTAGGCAAGCGTGATATCCAGCCCCAACAGCACGAACTGGACAACGATGATCGCCCCCAGTACGTTGCGGGCGATATACCGATCTAAACGATCCGCAACTATCAGCACATTCAGCATTAACGCATCCCCTTACGCTGAGAGCGCCATAAAAGCAGTAATCCCAGGCCTAAAAACAGTAAATGTACCGGCCAAACGCCGATTAGCGGCGTTAATGTGCCGCTCCCGATGGCATCCACCGCCGCGAGCAGCAAACTTAAATAGCCGACATACAAAAACACCGCGGGCAGCAACTTGGCAAACCGACCCTGGCGAGGGTTTACGCGGGAAAGCGGCTGGGCAAGCAAGGCCAATATAAACACCATGAACGGCAGCCCTGCACGCCACTGAAACTGCGCCTGAGCACGCGGACTGGGGTCGTGCCAAAGCGCTGCGGTAGTTGCGAACTCAAGCGAATCCAGCTCTTGGCGGCTACGGCTTAATCCCAGGCGCATCGTATAGCGTTCAAAGGTAAGTCGCTGCGCATCCATCTGACCGGGGGCCACGCCATAGCGCTCGCCATCTTCCAGCACCAAAAAGCGACTGCCCGTTTCAACTCGGGTTTCCTGATACCCCGACCCCGCCCGCGTTATAAAGCTATGCGGGTTTTCGGGCCCAGGCAGTTCGTGCACCAGGACTTCCTGCATTTCAGTACCGTCACTACTGAAATCAGTGATATACGCCGTACGACCACCGCCAAAATCCTGAAAGCGCCCAGGGGCCAGCACCGAGACATCCAGCCGGCTGCGCTGTTCTTCTAGCGTGGCTGCTGTTTGCAGTGCGCCGGCCGGGGTTAGCCACAGGCTACAGAGAGCGACCAATACCGCGACGATGGAGGCAGGCAATAGCGTGACCCGTAAAAGACGCAGCGGGCTCATGCCGCAGGCCACCATGACGGTAATTTCGCTGTTCATATAGAGCTGCCCATAGGCCAGCAGAATACCCAGGAAAAACGCCAGTGGGAGCACCAGCTCCATAAAGCCGGGCAGATGAAACATCATCAGGCTGCCCAGAATGGTGACCGGAAAATCACCCTCCGCTGCATCTGAAAAGTAGCGAATAAAACGGCTGCCCATAATGACCAGCAATAGAATACCGGCCACCGCGGACATGGTGAGTAACACTTCGCGAGTTAAGTACCGAAATAAAATCAACGCCCTCTCCGGCTAATCGTGCAGGATGCCATGCAATGCGCCCATGGCTTGGGTACACTAAACGAACACTCAGTACGGGGCATTATCCCGAATCCCTCGATGCTTGTCTTGTTGGAGACGTCATGGAATTTTCCGTTCAGACCGCCAATCCGGCTAAAGCCGAAACGGCTTGTCTCGTCATCCCCATTTTTAAAGGTAGCGACTTACTACCCACGGCCGCCAGATTAGATGATGCCAGCGAGCGTTTAATCGGCCAGTTGCTTGAGCGCGGCGACTTTGATCCAGCGCTTGGCAACGTGCAGATGATTCCGTTTGCACCGGGTCTTGGCGCAGAGCGGCTATTGTTAGTAGGCCTCGGCGAGCGCGAAAAGTGCCAGGAAGCGGCGTTTTTAAAAGCGCTGGATGCCGCCATGGCAGCGCTTACCAAACTGCCGGTGGATGAAGCCAGCATCGCATTTGACGATGTGCCGCTTGAAACCCGTGACAGCAACTGGAAAGCCCGCAAGGTACTGGAAGCGGCTGAGCGCGCCGTCTATCGCTTCGATCAGTTTAAGTCGCAGCCCGCACCTTTAGCGAGCCTTAAGGCATTAACGCTGATGGTGATCGAAGCGGGTGACGCTGAGCTTGCCAGCCAAGGGGCGCGCATTGGCGCCGCTATCGGCCAGGGCATCAACTACACGCGCACGCTGGGCAACCTGCCGGGCAATGTGTGCACGCCGCGCTACCTTGCCGAGCAGGCAGAGGAATTGGGCCGGACCTCCAACGGCGCGCTGGACGTCGAGATTCTCGATGAGGACGCACTGGAAGCGCTGGGCGCAGGCTCTTTGCTCTCGGTCGGTCGAGGCAGTAACGAACCTACTCGTCTGATCGTCATGAAGTACAACGGCGCGGCGGAGCGCGAAGAAGCGCCTCACGTTCTGGTAGGCAAAGGTATCACTTTCGATACCGGCGGCATTTCGCTGAAACCTGGCGAAGGCATGGACGAAATGAAATTCGACATGTGCGGCGCCGCCAGCGTATTTGGCACCGTCAAGACGATGCTCGCCATCAAGCCCAAGCTCAACCTGGTGTTTATCGTCGCTGCCGCCGAGAACATGCCGGACGGCCTGGCCACCAAGCCCGGCGATATCATCAAAACGCTTAAAGGCCTGACGGTTGAAGTACTCAATACCGATGCCGAAGGCCGCCTGGTACTTTGCGACGCGCTGACGTATGCCGAGCGCTTCAAGCCGGCAAGCGTTGTGGATATTGCCACGCTTACTGGTGCTGTCATTGTGGGGCTGGGCCATCACGCGACCGGCCTGCTGTCCAATGATGACGACCTGGCGCTCGATTTGCTGGAAGCCGGCGAAGCTGCCTGGGACCGCGCCTGGCACCTGCCCTTATGGGATGAGTACCAGGAGCAGCTGGAATCCAACTTTGCCGACTTGGCCAATATCGGCGGGCGCCCGGCGGGTACGATTACCGCGGCGTGCTTTTTGTCGCGTTTTGCCGATCACTTCCCCTGGGCTCATCTGGATATCGCCGGTACGGCTTGGCATTCAGGCAAACAGAAAGGCGCGACCGGGCGCCCGGTGGGCCTGCTTTCCCAGTACCTGCTGGACCGTGAAGCCGACGCCCAGGTCGAAACCAGCGCCAACTAATCGCACGATTGCGCGCTCAATGGTTGCCTTTGAGTGCCACAACCGTTAAATCTGGAAGCATGAGCGTGTGCCCTACCGTTTATGGCATGCGCTACTTCTAACGACACGCTTATTCGCCCTTCGGGGCCTGGCTCTAGCGGAGAAAACACGCCGTGCCCACTAGTTCTACGACTCGTTTTGAAATCCTGCCGTCCAATCAGCCGACGGCCGATAGTATCCGTGACAACATCCTGACCAACCCAGGGTTTGGCAAGTACTTCACCGACCATATGGTCAATGTCCGCTGGACGGTTGATGCCGATTGGCACGGCCACCAGGTGCGCCCTTACGGCCCGCTAACGCTCGACCCGGCCGCCTCCGTGCTGCATTACGGTCAGGAAATTTTTGAAGGCATCAAAGCCTATCGTCATGCCGACGGTTCGGTCTGGACCTTCCGCCCTGAGAAAAACGCCGAGCGTTTCCGCCGCAGCGCCCGCCGTTTAGCCTTGCCTGAGCTAGCGGATGAGGATTTCATCGGTTCGATCAAGGCGCTGCTGGCCCAGGACCATAGCTGGGTACCCACGCCGCAAAGCGATGCTGACGAGTGCAGCCTGTATCTTCGCCCGTTCATGATCGCCTCGGAAGCCTTTCTGGGCGTGCGCCCGGCTCACGAAGTGGACTACTACGTAATCGCATCCCCGGCGGCGTCCTACTTCAAGGGCGGCATCAGCCCGGTGTCCATCTGGCTCTCTTCCCACTACAAGCGGGCAGCTGCAGGCGGCACCGGCTTTGCCAAGTGTGGCGGCAACTACGCGGCATCACTGGCCGCCCAGAAGGAAGCCGAATCTCACGGCTGTGGTCAGGTAGTGTTTCTGGACGCTGCGGAAAGCAAGTGGATCGAGGAACTGGGTGGCATGAACCTGTTTTTCGTGTTCAAGGATGGCCGCCTGGTCACCCCGCGCCTGACGGATACCATTCTGGAAGGCGTGACCCGCAACTCGGTGCTCACCCTTGCCAAAGACATGGGTCTGACCCCGGAAGAGCGCCCGATCAGTATTGATGAGTGGCGTGACGGCGCGGCTTCCGGCGAGATCACCGAAGTGTTCGCCTGTGGCACCGCCGCGGTCATCACGCCGGTAGGCGAGCTGGTCACGGAAAACGAGCGCATTCGCCTGAACGGCGACGGTGGTAACGACGTCGCCATGCGCATTCGCAAGACGCTTCTGGATATCCAGTACGGCCGCAGTGAAGACAAACACGGCTGGCTTACCCAACTGGTGTAATGTCTCCCCCGCCGCCGCCAGCAATGGCGGCGGTGATGACATTCATTTGGAATGGCTTTGAAGCGCTTTTAAAGCCTTTTCAGAGAGCTTGGCAAACGCTGGAGCCGCTATGGCGCGCATCGATTTTTATATTCTCCCTGATACCACTTTAGAAGCGCGCTTGGCATTCGCCTGCAAGCTGGCCGAAACCATTTGGCGCAAAGGCTACCGCCTGCACCTTCACTGCGAAGACAAGGCCCTTGCCGAACAGGCGGACGCAGCCCTGTGGAATTTTCGTGAGGACGCCTACCTGCCCCACGCGCTTGAAGACAGCGAGATGGCGGCCAGCGTGCCGATAACGCTGGGTTGGCAGACACTGCCCACGCCCAAAGAAGAAACCGCGCTCCTCAATCTGCATCCCGATATTCCTGACGGCGTTGAACGCTATGCGCGCATCGCCGAAATTATCAATCAGCATCAACACGTTCTGGTCGCCAAGCGCGCCTGCTGGCAGCGTTATAAAGAGCTTGGGCATGAAGTGGTGCCGCATAAGCTTGGGTAATGGCCAGAGCAATCAGCGAAGCGCCCAATCAAACCCCGAAGAGCATAATTCAGGTCTTGTTGATCGAAAGGACCAAACGATATGAACCAGCCTTCAACTCAGGATTCAACACTCCTGCCTGAGCTACGCCAATTAATCGACGTAGCAAGGGAGCAGGCAGCAATTGCCGTCAATGCTGAATTAACGCTTCTCTATTGGCAATTAGGCGACCGCATTCATCGGGAAGTTCTGAGGCAAGAGCGGGCCGGTTATGGTGAGCAAATTGTCTCTTCACTGGGGAGACAATTAACGAGTGAGTACGGCCGAGGATTTTCGGCAAAGAATCTACGCCATATGATCCGCTTCGCCGAGACATTTCCTGAAGAGGAGAAAGTCTCCGCACTGCGGAGACAGTTAAGCTGGACCCATATAAAAAGCCTGATTTATCTCGACGATTCGCTCAAGCGCGATTTTTATATCGAGCTATCTCAGCTTGAAGGCTGGTCGTCTCGTCAGTTACAGCAGCGCATCCAGTCAATGTTATTTGAGCGAACCGCTATTTCCCGCAAGCCAGATGAAACCATTCATCATGAGTTACAAAATCTGCGTAACGCTGGTCAGCCCTCACCACAGCTACTGTTGAAAGATCCTTATGTGCTGGATTTTCTCGGCTTAAATGATCGTTACCTGGAGCGAGATCTGGAAGACGCTATCCTTCGCGAGATTGAGCAATTTCTGCTGGAGTTGGGTGCAGGGTTTACGTTTGTGGCGCGCCAAAAGCGCATTCAGATTGATGACGAGGATTTCTACATTGATTTGCTGTTTTACAACCGCAAGCTTAAGCGGCTGGTAGCGATCGATCTTAAACTGGGGCGTTTCAAGGCTGAATTTAAAGGCCAGATGGAGCTTTATCTGCGCTGGCTAGCTAAACATGAGCAAGAAGACGATGAAAATCCGCCGCTAGGAATAATTCTCTGTGCCGGTAAGCAACAGGAACAGATTGAACTGCTGGAGCTGGATAACAGCGGCATTCACGTGGCGGAATATCTGACCGTCCTACCATCCCGCGAGGCCTTGCAGGCCAAACTGCATCAATCTATTGAAAGCGCTCGAGCTCGCTTATCGAGCGAACAGGCGTAGTTCTCTTTGGATACTCAACAATAACTCAACGCACGAGAGCACTAATGCTGACCTCCTCATGGCTAACCCGCTATCCACTGGCAGTTATCGTCCTCGCCCAGCTGTTTGGCACCTCGCTGTGGTTCAGTGTTAATGGCGTTGGTTTGGCATTGCAGGAGGCAGTGGGTCTTAGTGAAGGTGATCTTGGCTTACTGACCATCGCGGTGCAGGCCGGGTTTATCACCGGCACGCTGTTAATCGCCATTACCGGCCTTGCCGACCGCATGCGAGCAAGTCATCTGTTTGCGCTGTCAGCGGTGCTCGGTGCACTTATCAACGCAGCGTTTATTGGCGTTGCCGACAGCATAACGCTGGCGGCAGTGGCACGCTTTGCCACCGGCCTATGCCTGGCAGGCATCTACCCGTTGGGCATGAAGCTGGTGGTGAGTTGGACGCCTTCGCATGCGGGCGCGGCTCTGGGCTGGCTGGTCGGCATGTTAACGCTGGGCATCGCCTCTCCTCACTTACTGCGCGGTTTAACGCTGCATCTTCCCTGGCAGTGGCCGCTGCTGCTGGCATCTCTTTTGGCGCTGGTGGCCGCGTATATGATTTTCCGTTTGGGCGTTGGCCCCCACCTGCCGGCCAAGGCGAGTACCGGCCGCCCGTGGGCTGGGCTTAACGCCTTCAAGCAGCGCCAGTTTCGTAAAGCCGCCCTGGGTTATTTCGGTCATTGCTGGGAGCTTTATGCGTTCTGGGCGCTGGTGCCCTTTTTGGTTAGCCGTGAGCTTGAGCGGCTCAGTGCGTCAGCAAGCCTTCAGCCGTGGCTAAGCTTTGCCATTATTGCCCTTGGCCTGCCTGGCTGCGTGTGGGCTGGCCGGTGGAGCCGGAAAGCAGGCAGCGCCCACGTTGCGTCTTTGGCGCTATTAACCTCGGGCGTACTTTGCCTGGTTTACCCTCTATTGGGCAGCCTTTCTCCTTGGCTCCTTCTGGCGCTGCTGGGCATTTGGGGCGTTAGCGTGATAGCCGATTCAGCGCAGTTTTCGGCGCTGGCATCGGACCATGCGCCCGCCGAGCGGCTGGGTGCAGCCTTGGCCATGATGAACGCTATCGGCTTTGGTTTGACCATTCCTTCAATTGCCTTGGTAACCACACTTTGGGCAAGCCAGAGCGTGGCGGTTATCTGGTGGCTATTGCCAGGCCCTGTGTTGGGTTTAATCGCGATGCGTGGGTTAAATCTCCCCTCGGCAAAGGCCTGACGCTCTGCCCCTTATCGCGCTATACTTGTCACCATTTTTTTGCACGTTGTGAGCCGACTCCCCATGGAAAAGACCTACCAACCCGAACAGATTGAAACCCGCTGGTACGAACGCTGGGAAGCCGACAACCGCTTCGCCCCGACGGGCCACGGTAAGCCGTTCTCAATTATGATTCCGCCGCCCAACGTGACCGGCAGTCTGCACATGGGCCACGCGTTCCAGGACACCATTATGGACACCCTGACGCGCTGGAAGCGTATGCAGGGCAATAACACGCTATGGCAGGTAGGCACCGACCATGCGGGTATCGCCACGCAAATGCTGGTTGAGCGCAAACTCGCTGCCGAAGAGGGCAAGACTCGCCACGATCTGGGCCGCGAAGCGTTTATCGATAAAGTCTGGGAATGGAAGGAAGAGTCGGGCGGACACATTACCCGCCAGCTGCGCCGCATGGGCGCGAGTGTCGACTGGAGCCGCGAGCGCTTCACCATGGACGACGGCTTCTACAAAGCCGTTCAGGAAGTCTTCGTGCGTCTGCACGAAGAAAAGCTGATCTATCGCGGCAAACGGCTGGTCAACTGGGACCCGACCCTGCACACGGCAATTTCCGATCTGGAAGTGGAAAACAAGGAGCAGCAGGGCAGCTTCTGGCACTTCCGCTATCCGCTGGCCGACGGGGTTAAAACCGACGATGGCAAAGACTATCTGATCGTAGCCACCACCCGCCCGGAAACCCTATTGGGTGATACCGGCGTCGCGGTCAACCCGGAAGATGCGCGTTATGCCTCGCTGGTCGGCAAGTTTATTGAACTACCGCTGGTAGGTCGGCGTATTCCTATCGTGGCCGACGAGCACGCGGTAATGGAAAAAGGCTCGGGCTGTGTAAAAATCACCCCAGCGCATGATTTCAACGACTACGAGGTCGGCAAACGCCAAAACCACCTGCTGATTAGCGTCTTCTCAAAAGATGCCACGATTCTTGAGCAGGCGGAAATCTTCAACCTCAAAGGCCAGCCGCAGCCTGAAGAAGACGCCAGCCTGCCCGCCAAGTATGCAGGTCTTGATCGTTTTGAGGCGCGTAAGCAGATCGTGGCCGATATGGATGCGCTTGGCCTACTGGAGCAGGTGGAAGCCGTTAATAACACCCTGCCCTATGGCGACCGCTCGGGTGATGTGATCGAGCCGCTGTTAACCGATCAGTGGTTTGTGGCCGTTGAGTCGCTGGCCAAACCGGCCATTAAAGCGGTTGAGGATTGCGAGATCCAGTTCGTACCTAAAAACTACGAAAATATGTACTTTGCCTGGATGCGCGACCTGCAGGACTGGTGTATTTCTCGCCAGCTGTGGTGGGGTCACCGCATTCCTGCCTGGTATGACGCCGAAGGTAACGTCTACGTTGCACGTAGCGAAGCCGAAGCGCGTGAGAAGCACGGTCTGGATGCCGATCTGGTACTAACTCAGGACGAAGACGTTCTGGATACCTGGTTCAGCTCGGGCCTGTGGACGTTTGGTACGCTTGGCTGGCCGGAAAAAACCCCGGAGCTTGAAACCTTCCACCCCACCAGCGTTCTTGTAACGGGCTTTGACATTATCTTCTTCTGGGTTGCCCGGATGATTATGATGACTCTGAAGTTCACTGGCCAAGTGCCCTTCAAGACCGTGTATGTCCACGGCCTGGTGCGCGACGGCCAGGGCCAGAAGATGTCCAAATCCAAGGGCAACGTACTCGACCCGATCGACCTTATCGACGGCATTACGCTGGACGCGCTGCTTGAAAAGCGCACCGGCAATATGATGCAGCCGAAACAGGCCAAGGCGATTGCCAAAGCGACCAAGGACGAATTTAAAGACGGTATCGAAGCCCACGGCACCGATGCGCTGCGCTTTACCTTCCTTTCCCAGGCCACTACCGGGCGCGATATCAAGTTTGATATGAATCGTCTGGATGGCTATCGCAACTTCTGCAACAAGCTGTGGAACGCCTCGCGCTACGTGCTGATGAATGCTGAAGGTGAAGACTGCGGCAGCGATGGCAGTGAAGTAGAGCTTTCCCTGGCGGATCGCTGGATTATTTCTCAGCTGCAGAAAGTTGAAGCCCAAGTGACCAAGGCAATGGACGAGTACCGCTTCGACCATGCCTCTCAAGCGCTGTATGAATTCGTCTGGAACGAGTACTGCGACTGGTATCTGGAGCTTTCCAAGCCGGTGCTATGGGACGAAAATGCGTCTGCCGAAGCCAAGCGCGGTACTCGGCGCACCCTGGTGCGGGTACTGGAAACCACACTGCGGCTGGCCCATCCGATGATGCCCTATATCTCAGAAGAAATTTGGCAGCGCGTTTCACCGCTTGCTGGGATCTTTATGGGTGACAACGCCTCGCTGATGCTGCAGGCCTGGCCCGAAGCTGATCATAGCAAAATCGATGAGCAGGCTACCCGGGATATCGAGTGGCTAAAAGGCGTGATCATCGCCGTGCGTAACATTCGTGCTGAGATGAATATCGCCCCCGGCAAGCCGCTGGATGCACTGCTGACCAAGGGACAGCCGGAAGACGCCAAGCGCCTGGAAAGCAACCGTCACTTCCTGGCCAAGCTTGCCAAGCTTGAAAGCGTCACCTGGCTTGAAAACCCCAACGATGCTCCGCTTTCAGCAACGCAGCTGGTCGGCGATATGGAAGTGCTGGTGCCGATGGCCGACCTGATCGACAAAGACACCGAGCTTGCCCGCTTGAATAAAGAGATCGACAAGCAGGACAAGCTGATCGGCGGCATCGAGAAGAAGCTTTCCAATGAAGGCTTCACCGCCAAGGCACCAGCCGCCGTGATCGAAAAAGAGCGCGGGAAGCTTGCCGAGTTCCAGGCTGCTAAAAAGCTGCTTCAAGAGCAGAAGGTTAAGATTGAAGCGCTGTAGACTGATTAGTCACTGATATAACAGTCGGCACCGAACGGTGTCGACTGTATTTGGAGTTTGCATATGCCAACTTGCTGGATTATTGCAGGTCCAAACGGTGCGGGTAAAACAACGTTTGCCTTTGAGTATCTGCCTCAGGTCGCCACCGGCTCTCGTTTCGTCAATGCTGACCTTATTGCTGCGGGTCTATCGCCGTTTGCTCCAGAAAAAGAGCTAATGGCCGCGAGCCGCTTATTTTTGAAAGAAATTAATGAGTGTGTTAAAGCAGAAGATGACTTTGCCTTCGAAACCACGCTTTCAGGCATCACGTATCTTCAAAAAATTGACCAGCTGCGTAGCAGTGGGTGGCGAGTGGTGCTGTTTTATTTAGCGCTACCCAGTGCTGAGATGTCTCGCCTGCGGGTTGCTGAGCGGGTTTCACACGGTGGGCATAACATTCCCAAAAGGGATATAGAACGGCGCTTTCCTCGTAGCCTCTCAAATTTACTCATGCGCTATAGCTACGCTGTCGATGAATGCCTGTGTTTTATGAATAGCGGTATGGAGCCAGAACCAATATTCGAACAGCAAGGTCAAACGCGACAGATTATTCATCATGAGTATTACCAAAATATTCTGGAGGTAGCCACATCGTGAATACCGAGCAAAGCACTCCTTCTCCCTTTGCCCAGCAAGCTCTTGAAGCAATGAAACAGGCCGTGCATAAGGAAATGGATCGTAAAAAGCGGTTAGGCCATTATGCGGTTATTTGGAAAGACGGTAAGCCGGTCAAGATTGGAGAAGATATTTCCGAGCGTTAACAATGCTTGATGCCAACTGCGCTGCAGCTAAAAAGCTGCTTCAAGAGCAGAAGGTTAAGATTGAAGCGCTGTAGGCCACAGGCCTAGCCATATACGGCATTAAGCGCCCGGCTCCTTACGGAGGCCGGGCGTTTTTTATGCATGGCCGTGATGTCGATCACATGAGCCGGAGAGCCACGCTGCTCAAATCATCCACTAGTTATGAAACACTGTTAATTAACAGGCTAATTAATTAAACTGGCACTTATCAATGTAAAAATCATCCAGTGAGTGCCGTACTATGCAAATTCGCCGAATTCTATTTTATAACCTATTGGGACTCGCTCTGATCCTGAGCTGGTGGCTACCCTCGGTTCTGTTATGGACCAAGCTTGATGACGATGTGTTTTTCTTCTTCAACCAGTTTATCAGCCCGGTGTACCCGCGCTGGACAGAAGTGCTGGCCCTGTTCAATACCCACGCCTTCGACAAGATCATGTTTGGAGTGCTGTTGGTAATGCTGTTTTTTGCCATGCTGCGAGACCGCAACGGCAGCTGGCCGAAGTGGCTGGCGATTGGTCTGATCATGTCAGCGGTGGGCGCGTTACTTGGCGAGCTTTTGCATGTACACCTGTTGATGGCGCGTCCCAGCCCGACAATCGTGCATGATGGGGCTAATCTACTCACCGATTACACTTACCTGAATGCCAAGGCTACCGCAGCCAACAGCTTCCCCAGTGATCACGGTCTGCTGGCCATGGTGTTTGCAAGCTTTATGCTGCGCTTCGCCGACCGCTTGATTGCCTCATTAGCCGTGGCAATTGCCGTGTTTGTTACTTTGCCGCGAATTATGGTGGGTGGCCATTGGGTCAGCGATGTCTACTTTGGTGCACTGGCCATCGCGCTGGTCGTGCTTCCCTGGGTTTTATGCAATATACACATTACTCGCCTGATTGAGCGCATGGCTGCTTTTTTCGATAACGCTTTACATAAGCTACAGCGCCATTCTTAAGCTAAGTGACTTAGACGCAATACAAAAACCCTCATGCCCGCTTACGCGGGCATGAGGGTTATTTCCAGATTAGCGGCGCCAAACAATTTACATATTTTAAAAGAGTTGCTTTATATATCATCAATCTTATCGAATGAATATGCCTTGGCAAACGTTTCTAATACCTTGCGTAAAACTTTACGCTGGTCAATGGGCAAACTGCGGTAAAGCGATAATATCTGATGCTCTTCATTATTAGACGATGCTTCAAAGGCAATAATAGGTTTCGTAACATTACGGATACTACCTTCCCCGTAACGTAAATAATGGGGGTCAATGCATAGCCACTTTGCCAATAGCTGTAGCTTATCTTGACTGGGAACCGAATCGCCACGCAGCCATCTTCTTACTGCCTGAAAAGTGATAGGTTTTCCCCAATAACGTAAATTGAATTCCCTTTCAAGCGTTGACGGACGGATATCATAACCAGCTGATTCCATCGCTAATTTTAAACGCTTCGCAAACATAATTTTTTCATTCATGCCTCCAATGTGAATTGATTATTCAACACCAGCTGAATAGCAGTTCACTTTTTGATTGAATCGATAATTCAATTTAAAATTTCGCATCACAATGTCAGCTTCGCGGGGTTGGATATAGCGAGACTTGGTGCCGCTGGAGGCCCACCATGAGTAAAATATTTTACTTACACAATCGACGTTTAGTTGGTCAGCACAGCCAAAGTTTTTTGCTCTTATCAGCTTCCAGCCACGCCGAACTTTATGAGCAATTAGCTAAAACGCTTTATTACATGCTAGTAGAGAAAAGCAGCCCGGTCGTTATCTATCAGCGCTTGCCAACCGATGAGCTGCATCTGGTTTACGCCTTTCCATTTGAAAACATGCCTGAGGCGCACAGGCGAATATGCTCCACTGCGGAGTTTTTCAGCTCGCCGCTCAACTATCATGTGTTAAAAGACAAATATGAGGTATTGGGATACGTTGGACACTCGCCATCCACTTGTACAGGAGTAACACGCGAGATTGAGGCATTAATCGATATTGCTACACACCAATGGCGCCTGTTAAACGCTCAACAGATGGCGAGCAGCAGACAAGGCGAAGAGTAACTCAAACACCGATCAGCCATAATATTCAATAACTTACAGACATTTATTGGAAAGCGGAGCAGTATTTCACCTTTACAGACGGTCAGCGTATAAACATGGGCCTGCCGACATTTCGCTGGCGTTGACCATCGAATATCGGCAGGCCCAATAAAGGATTGAGAGGCTTTATTTACCTTCGCGCCAGCCACCCAGTACGCGACTGTCCGGACCAAAAAAGACCAAGCGGTCGTGATCGATCAGGTAGCGGTAAGCAGTATCCAGCATGTCTGTTACCCGCTTGGCATCCGCCATATTCGGACAGGCCATGCGTGTAGTGGCAAGCCCTTCAAAGTCGATGCGATGGCTCTCGCCAAGGCTTACGTTGCCGGTAAAGCGGTTGCAGCCGTCAGAGCCTGCCACTTTCCCATCCTTCGAGATCGTAAAAAACGGCGTTTCTGCAAACGATAGCCGCTCATCGGTACCTACCAGCAGCAGATTCCAGCGCTGGTCCACTATCGGGCCTGACAAGCCTGTGTGGCGCGGCGTGTCGTTGAGCTGTGGTTCGTCCGGCGTGCTGCTGCATGCGCTGAGCAATACAGCGGTCAGGGCTAGAAACGGCAGCAGGCAGACTCGGGCGCGGTGTTTTTTCATGAGCATGTTCTATTCCCTTACCAACTGCCGCTGTTTTCCATGGAGGCCCAGGGCTCTTGAGGTGTGAGAGCGTCGCCTTTTTGCAAAAGCTCGATGGAGATACCGTCAGGTGATTTTACAAACGCCATATGGCCGTCGCGCGGCGGGCGGTTTACGGTGACGCCGTTATCCTGAAATTTCTGGCAGAGTGCGTAAATGTCATCCACACGGTAAGCCAGGTGACCAAAGTTGCGCCCGCCCGTGTACTCTTCCGGGTCCCAGTTATAGGTCAGCTCAAGCTCAGGCGCGGTTAACTGCGCTGAACGCTCTTCATCTTCTGGGGCGGCAAGGAATACCAGCGTGAAGCGGCCTTTTTCGTTCTCTTTACGACGCACTTCTTTAAGGCCCAGCAGATCACAGTAAAACCGAAGTGAGGCGTCTAAATCTTTAACACGCACCATGGTGTGTAAATATTGCATGCTTTAACTCCTTTCGTGATAACGGTCCAGTGTACTCGTTGCTGCATAACGCAGATATGATGATTGCGCAGCCAGCCTGCTAACGCCATAGGCAGCGTTTCTCAAGCAGTATAAACGCAGAATCTCTTGACAAAAATGTGACACCCAGCAATCAACCCAATAACTCTGTACAATAAATAACTGCAAACCATATTAACGGGTATCGCTAGAAGGAGAAACCAGTGGATTCAATCACACAGGCTGCGCTAGGCGCCGCCGTAGGTGGAGCGGTACTCGGCCGCCACCTGGGGCGTAAAGCCGTGCTGGTTGGGGCACTGCTGGGCACGCTACCCGATCTGGATGTGGCGCTGGATTATGGCGATGCTATCGCCAATGTGACCGAGCACCGCGGCTTTTCGCATTCGTTACTGGTGCTCACGGGCCTTGCCACGCTGCTTGCCCTGCTGTGTATACGCTTTGCGCCTGCCCGGGATATTTCCCTACGCCGTTGGTGGTGCTTTTTTACGCTATGCTTGGTGACCCACCCGCTGCTGGATGCGCTGACGACTTACGGCACGCAGCTTTTTTGGCCACTGGATACACCGCCGGTAGCATGGCCGATCATCTTTATTATTGACCCGATTTATACTCTGGCTCTTTTGATAGGCCTGGGAACGGCGCTGGTATCCCAGCAGGTGCGCAAATACTGTGGCCTGGGCCTTGCCGTATCGTGCGTGTATCTAGCCCTGGCAGCCGGCGCCAAGTGGAGTGTGGAGCAGCGTCTGGCCCCGGCCCTTGCTGAACAGGGCTTAACGCAGGCCCCTTTATTGGTTCAGCCGACGCCGTTTAACATTGTGCTATGGCGGGCCACGGTGATTGATGACGACCGCTATTATGAGAGTCTTATCAGTATCTTCGATGCGCCTCGCCTGCCCCAGCTAGAACCCTTATGGCGAAATGCGGCGCTGGAAGAGCCGGCGCTTTCCGGCCCGCTAGGCCAGCGGTTAATGTGGTTTACCGGCCCTTTTTTACGCTATGACGTTCGCTGGATTGAAGGCCAGGAAACGCTGCTCGCTACCGACATCCGGCTAGGCTTTCCGGGATTTCATCCGTTTAGCTTTACGCTTGCCACCCTTGAGGATGATCGCTGGATACCGGTGGCAAGCAGCGAAGGCGTGGTGGCGACTAACGGGTTAAGCCTTGCCACGCTATCTCGGCTTGCTGCACGCACTTCGGGCAATGTTTCAGCGCTATGCGCGAGCGATTTTGTCGCCTCCCACTGGCGCGCCGAGCGCTTTCTCTACCGCTGCTAACCGCTAAGTTAAAGGACAGTTAAGGGGCAATACCCTGACCACAGCCGCTATATTGCTCGCCGGCATAGGTAAGCGTTACGCGGGCAGGAAAAGGCTTGCCGCTCATGTCGTCAAAACAGGCGGCGGCTTCGATACGTAGGCGAAAGAACGGCTCAACGCGGGCATTTTCAAGCACCACCCGGCCCGCTTCGTTATCCATTACGCTCATCATATACGGAAGCTCAATTTGCTCTTCCCCGTAGTTGAGCTGCATGGTTAGCGTCGGTGCGTCGTGCGCTAACGCCACCGTCCAGCCCGGCTCGTTGCCCTGCCCCCAGAACATAACGCCTGGTTTTTCCGCCCGAGTAATGGCCGCTCGCTCTTCACTCAACGTGCACTGCAGCTGACCACGCGGCGTTTCTACCATGGCCTTATCACCACGGTTCCAGAAGCTGATACTGCCGTCTTGATAGCGCGCTCCGCTGGCTACCACGGCTTGCGGCAGTCGCCAGGCACCATGCAGCGACCAAAGCCGTAGATCATGGGTATTCGTTGCGGTAACTAAATGCTGATTAGCCGGCTGGCAGTGCCAACCTTGAAAGCGCTCGGCCGTTCCAGAAAAAAGCACCGAGGGCAGCAGCGGCGCGCTGCTGTTCACGGTCATTTTGCCAGGCTCGCCGACCGGAGCGGCCGTTGAGGCACAGCCCCCTAGCGCGACCAACAGAGCGCTAACGGTGATTAACCGTAGTGGATTGGAAACCAATGTCATTGACGAATGCTCCCTGCACGCGTGATTTATTGTGTAGTTCAGCTTCGCTTGAAAGCGTGTAGATCCTGCGAATCGAAGGTATCCACCCTGGGCGATAGCCCCAACGCTTCCCGCTTGGCTTTTATGTGGTTGGCTTCTGCCACCCAGACAGTATCTTGAGAAGGCGACCGGCCATTTAACTCAGCGAGTTGCGTAACGCCCTGGTGGTAAAAAGTTAAAATATTCAGTGCCGCTTTGTTATCGTCATCGACCGCGCGCCGCAGCGTGGGTAAATAACCGCTAATTTGCGACAGGTGCTGCTTTAACTGCCAGACGTAGCGCATCTCGGTCATCCACGGCCGCTCGCGCAGTACCGCAAATAGTGCACTGGTCGCCAGAAGCCCTAGAAAAATACCCAGCGCGTATAGCCAGAGGCTGTTGCCGAAGGTGGATGTCAGCAGCATGGAGAACAGCATTCCAAAAATAAGCAGCTGGCCCGCCATTGCAAAACTGATCATGCGCGCCTTGCGGCGATAGCTGTGTGTATCATGCTGCTCGAGGGTAAAAACCATGACCAACCTCGCAATCTAATGGAACGCTCTATGATACGGGGCTGGCCAACGCAAACAAGCCTAGCGGTCAAACGTTAGCTTAATCGCTCGGCGGCTGTTTTTAGTAACCGCTCGGTTGCCTCCCAACTAACACAGGCATCGGTCACTGAAACGCCATAGCGCAGGGCATTCGGCTGCAGGGGCTGCTTGCCTTCAAACAGGTGACTTTCCAGCATCAGGGCAACCAGATTGGCGTTACCGGCCTGCCGCTGGGCGAGCACATCCAGCATTACCTCACTTTGGCGGCGGTGATCTTTACACGCATTGGCGTGGCTGCAATCAACCATTAACCGCGGGTTCTGGCCGGCCTCATGCAGTGCCTTGATAGCTGCCTGAACATGCGCTGTCTGGTAGTTAGGCTCGCCATGCCCACCGCGAAGCACCACGTGCGTATGCGGGTTACCGGCCGTTTGCTGCATGATGGGGCGCCCATTGCGGTCTTGAGCAAAGCGCTGGTGACCATGGGCCGCTGCCTGCATGGCGTCGATCGCAACCTGCACATCACCGCTGGTCGCGTTTTTAAACCCCACTGCGGCGGCCAGGTCGCTCGCAAGCTCACGGTGCAGCTGTGATTCGGTGGTCCGCGCCCCAATCGCCACCCAGCTTAAAAGATCATCCAGGTAAGGCGCGAGCATGGGCTGAAGCAGCTCGGTTGCGACCGGCAGACCACGGGCGGCAACGGCATGCATCAGTTCACGGGAGAGCGTGATGCCCTTGGCAATATCGCCGCTGCCGTCTAAATCCGGGTCATAGGCGAGCCCCTTCCAGCCCACGGTGGTACGGGGTTTTTCAACGTAGACCCGCATCACGGGTAAAAGCTGTTCGCTTACCTGCTCACTTAGCGCAGCAAGACGGTCGGCGTACTCAAGGGCTGCGTCAGGGTCATGGATGGAGCACGGCCCCACCACGACTAAAAGCCGGTCATCCTGGCCACTCAGGATGTTTTGAACCGCTTGACGCTGCTGGGACACCTGCTGGCTTAAGAGGGCGTCTACCGCCACGCTTTGGCGCAGCTCAGCCGGTGTGGGAAGCAGCTTTTCCGTGCTGGACGTGCTGACAGCCACAGGCGTGATATTACATTTAAGGCTAAGGGCTGGGCTTGCTGGGGCATTCATAAAGGTTTCTCCGGTAGCGCATGACATCGTTTGACATTGCCACCCAGGCAAGCACGGTCGGAGGTGGCAGCTTGCACCGACCGCGCGTCGCTAAATCGCCAGCCATAGCCATAGCCCACAT
The DNA here is from genome assembly GCF_052353045.1 of Halomonas sp. AOP7-B1-5. Lineage (NCBI taxonomy): Bacteria > Pseudomonadati > Pseudomonadota > Gammaproteobacteria > Oceanospirillales > Halomonadaceae > Halomonas > Halomonas sp. AOP7-B1-5. Next base: position 20,304 of record NZ_JBQTDC010000007.1, read on the forward strand.
AGCCGGTAGCGATAGTGACGTTATATGCGCGATACATCATGGTGCAGCTCCTTAATGACATTGCTATGGCGAAAGCCGTTAAACGCAAAAAGCCCCGGTTGGGTTACCAACCGGGGCTTAAATATTCGGCAGGCAACCTAGTCGGTGTGCCTGGTAGCGCGACGTTAACCGTCGGCCGCGGGCACACCGTGGCTAAACCAATATCCAAAATAGGCAACAACGCTCATGCACACGCCAGCCGCCACGATAGGCAGGCTGTTAGCAGTGTGAGAAGACGCGTATATGTGCATATTTTTCCTGATCATTGGCAAGCCTATAGGCTCTGCAAAATGTGATTTAATAACCGCTGATTCTTCAAAAATGTAGATTTTTAAAATCAATCATTTTAAAAATCTATGACTTTATCCTGCCCTTACACTTGGCAAATGGCAACTGTTCATCGTAAAACAATGTATTTGGCAAACGTAGGCAGGCTTTAGCCTTGTTCAATTACGGGCGCGGCGCGTAGGCAAATACATCTGAGAAGACACGCTCGCGGATCACCCCTTTGGCTTCCAGAATATCCAGGCAGGCGTACACCATGCCAGGCGAGCCCGAGAGGTAAATATCATAATCGCTAAACGTAAGCGCCGCTTTTTCCAGGACCAGATCGATCCGCCCCTGGTGATGATGAATTCGCTCACCGCTTGCCAGTGGTTCGGTCAGCGGGAATTCAGTCACGGCCTGAAAGGTGACCTGGGGGTAACGTTGGGCCCACTCAGACGCCAGATTTTCAGCGTAGAGATCGCGGTGTTCGCGGGCGGCCCACCACAGGGAAATCGGCCGCTCGGGCTGATCGCGCAGCGTGGCTTCAACAATGGCTTTCATCTGCGCAAACCCGGTGCCTGCGGCAATCAGCATCAGCGGGCGCTGGCTTTGCGGGTCAACCACACACTCACCGCCCGGCAAGCGCAGGGTCAGTTGGTTGGCCACTTGCAGAAGATTACGCAACCGCACCGAGTTATCGCGCTCAGGCCAGTGCTGAATATGCAGCTCAATCACGCCATCCCCCTGCTCGGCACTGGCAATCGAAAACGGCACCCAGGTCGTGTCATCCAGCTGTAGCTCTAAATACTGGCCGGGGGCATGCTGCATTGCTTCTGCGCGGCCTTCCAGCGTTACGCCAAATACGTCAGGATTTAAATCCTCAACGGCCGTTACCTGGCAGGTTAACGTCCTTACGCTCATGAAAACCTCTTGGTAAAAAATCGATTAGCGTGCGCCGTTAAACTTCACCGCTGTATTAACCGCCATGCCGCGGAGCAGGTAAAGGAATACCGATTCCCAGCTCTTCCCACCGCTCGTCAACGCGGTTTTTGACCGTCTCGTCCATCACGATGGGCGTACCCCACTCACGGTCTGTTTCGCCCGGCCATTTATTGGTCGCATCCAGGCCCATCTTGGAGCCCAGGCCTGACACGGGCGAGGCAAAATCCAGGTAATCAATGGGCGTGTTTTCCACCATCACGGTATCGCGCGCCGGGTCCATGCGTGTCGTGATCGCCCAGATCACGTCTTCCCAGTTGCGCGCATCGACATCGTCATCCAGCACGATCACAAACTTGGTGTACATGAACTGACGCAAGAAGCTCCAGACGCCCATCATCACGCGCTTGGCGTGGCCGGGGTACTGCTTTTTCATGGTGACGACCGCCATCCGATACGAGCACCCTTCCGGCGGCAGATAGAAGTCGACGATTTCAGGAAACTGCTTGCAGAGTATCGGCACAAACACTTCGTTGAGCGCTAACCCGAGAACGGCAGGCTCATCCGGCGGCCGCCCGGTATAGGTCGAGTGATAGATAGCATCGCGACGCATGGTCATGCGCGTGACGGTAAAGACCGGGAAATGATCCACCTCGTTGTAATAACCGGTGTGGTCACCATAGGGGCCTTCGGGCGCCATATCATCGGGGTAGATAACCCCTTCCAGAATGATCTCGCTTGAGGCGGGCACCTCAAGGTCAGAATGACCGCATTTAACGAGCTCGGTACGCGAACCTCGTAAAAGCCCGGCAAACGCATACTCAGAGAGTGAGTCGGGGACGGGGGTCACAGCAGCCAGGATGGTGGCCGGGTCGGCACCCAGCGCCACGGCAACCGGGAAAGGCTCGCCGGGATGCGCTTGTTGAAACTCCTGGAAATCCAGCGCCCCGCCGCGGTGCGAGAGCCAGCGCATGATCAAGCGGTTCTTACCGATCTTTTGCTGTCGGTAGATACCCAGGTTCTGGCGCTTTTTATACGGGCCTCGGGTAATGACCAGCGGCCATGTCACCAAAGGCGCCGCATCGCCCGGCCAGCAGTGCTGGATAGGCAGGCGGTCAAGATCAACCTCGTCACCTTCAAAAACGACTTCCTGCACCGGGGCCCGCTTAACGGTTTTAGGCCCCATGCTGAGCACTTGCTTAAAGATGGGCAGCTTGTCCCAGGCGTCTTTCAACCCCTTGGGCGGATCCGGCTCTTTCAGAAAGGCCAGCAGCTTACCCACTTCGCGCAGTGCTTCGACCGACTCCTGCCCCATCCCCAGCGCCACGCGTTTTGGCGTACCGAAAAGATTGCCCAGCAGCGGCATATCGTGGCCCTTCACATTCTCGAACAAGAGTGCCGGGCCACCGGCACGCAGCGTGCGGTCGCAAATTTCGGTAATTTCCAGGTAAGGATCGACTTCGGCTTGGATACGCTTGAGTTCACCGCGCGCTTCCAGCGCCGCGATGAAGTCGCGCAAGTCGTTATACTTCAAGACACACTCCCCGATAGGCTTACGCCGCTATATAGGTATTGATCAACCCTAGCAGGTATTGATCAACCCTAGCATTGATCAATTCTAGCGGCGTTTCATCGCTTCAAAGAACTCAAGATTCGTCTTGGTATCCTTCAGACGATCAATCAAGAATTCCGTGGCAGCAGTGTCTTCCATCGGATTGAGCAGCTTGCGCAAAATCCACATGCGCTGCATCTCTTCCTCGGATGCCAGCAGATCTTCACGCCGTGTACCGCTGCGACGAATGTTGATTGCCGGGAAGACGCGCCTTTCCGCCAGTTTGCGGTCAAGGTGCGCTTCCATATTACCGGTACCCTTGAACTCTTCGAAGATAACTTCATCCATCTTCGAACCGGTATCAACCAGGGCCGTGGCAATAATGGTCAGGCTGCCGCCTTCTTCGATATTACGCGCTGCACCGAAGAAGCGTTTGGGCTTCTCAAGTGCATGAGCGTCGACACCACCGGTGAGTACCTTGCCGGAGCTGGGTACGACGGTGTTGTAGGCACGCGCCAAACGGGTAATCGAGTCAAGCAGGATGACCACGTCTTTCTTGTGCTCAACCAGACGCTTGGCTTTTTCGATAACCATTTCAGCGACCTGAACGTGGCGCGCCGGCGGCTCATCGAAGGTGGAGGCCACAACTTCACCGCGCACGGTGCGCGACATTTCGGTGACTTCCTCTGGACGCTCGTCGATCAACAGTACGATCAAGTGGCACTCAGGGTTGTTACGCGTGATTGAGGTCGCGATGTTCTGCAGCATCAATGTCTTACCCGCTTTAGGCGGAGACACCAGCAGACCACGCTGACCTTTACCAATCGGTGCGGTCAGATCGATGATACGCGCGGTAAGATCTTCGGTAGAACCGTTGCCGATTTCCATACGCATACGCTCGTCTGGAAACAGCGGCGTTAAGTTCTCAAAGAGAATCTTGTGCTTGGCATTTTCCGGACGATCAAGGTTGATCTGGCTAACCTTGAGCAGGGCAAAGTAGCGCTCGCCTTCTTTGGGCGGGCGGATTTTGCCGGAAATGGAGTCGCCTTTACGTAGATTGAAACGGCGGATCTGTGAGGGCGATACGTAGATATCGTCCGGTCCGGCGAGATACGAGCTGTCGGCGCTGCGCAGGAAGCCAAAGCCATCCTGAAGAATTTCCAGCACACCGTCGCCATAGATATCCTCACCGCTTTTAGCGTGTCGTTTGAGGATGGCGAAAATGATGTCCTGCTTGCGCGAACGGGCTAGGTTGTCGATACCCATTTCGCGGGCGATATCGAGCAGCTCGGGAACGGTTTTTTGCTTGAGTTCAGTGAGATTCATCGGTGTGTTAGAAAATTGCTCATGGAAGCTAGGCGCAAGCGCCGGAATAAGACAGGAGGCGTAGCGTTTAATGATTGGGCTAGGCACCGTGTGATGCGTTCAGACCCCGGTAAGGCACATGCTCGAACAAATCATTAAGCGAATGCTGACTCATGGCGGTAATACAGTAAGGCGATGAGTCGTTGCTCGGTTCGAGGGTGCTCTAGCAGCTGTGTGCTCTGACCAGTACAAGGAAAGGACCAGTCAGTAGGTAATCTGACGACTTGGAATTCTGGCTGACGCTATCTGGGCACGTACTTTCTTTCTGGGCACGCACTTTAATCAATACCCACACTATTCTGGACAAGTGCTATTTAGTCAATACGAATGTTTTCATCAACGCGAGTTATAAAAAGCATGCTAGCAAGCGTTGAAGAAGCATAGTATTAAGTAAATAGAACTTTCAAGAACCGAATGCGCTTGAGGCAACAGCGCCTAATATTCTTGCAGCGATGCCATTTTAAAAGAGGTAATCGTAAAATGGCAATATGGTTACACGCCAAGTTGGATCAGGCCAGTAGGCTGATGGTAGTCAAGCCCTGCGCTAAACGCAAGTCTTTGCCAATTGACAATAGCCAGAGCGCACCGCAACCTTGGCATAGCCAATATCAAGGATAGCTCATGCCCAAGGACATTACACCTTCAGTTGCTGCTCCGTCTAGCGAGCTGGAAAGCGCAGCGCCTCAGCGTTTAGCCGCAATCGACCTCGGCTCTAACAGCTTCCATTTGCTGGTAGCCAACTATCAAAATGAGCGCCTTCAAGTCGTTGCCCGCCTGGGCGAAAAAGTCCAGCTAGCCGCTGGCCTGGATGAAGACGGCAAGCTTAACGAAGCCGCCATGCAGCGCGCATTAGACTGCCTGGGTCGTTTTGCACCCTTTTTAAGTGATATTGAGAGCGCCAACCTGCGTATCGTGGGCACCAACGCACTGCGCGATGCGCATAATAGCCAGGCCTTTATTGAGCGCGCCGAAGCCCAGCTGGGCCATTCCATCGAGATTATCGCAGGACGCGAAGAAGCCCGGCTCATCTATCTGGGAGCTGCCCATGCGCTGGCAGAAAATGGGCGCCGCCTGATTGTCGATATTGGCGGCGGCTCGACAGAATTTATTATTGGCGAAGAGTTTGAGCCCAAGGCGCTTGAAAGCCTGCGCATGGGCTGCATCACGTTTAGCAGTCGCTTCTTTCCTGACGGTGAACTCAGCGAAAAACGCATGCGCCGCGCCGAGCTTGCCGCGCTATCCGAGCTTGCCCATATTCAGCGTCCCTACCTGCGTTTGGGCTGGGAGGACCCGGTAGGCTCCAGCGGCACTATTAAAGCAGCGGCCAGCGTTCTGCTCGCCTACGGCGATACGCCCAGTGAGGGCGTGATTACCCGCAGCGGCCTCAAGAAGCTGCGAGAGCGCCTCATTAAGTGCAAACACCTGGATAAGGTGGAGCTGGATGGGCTCAAGCCTGACCGCGCCCGCGTCTTTCCGGCGGGAATTGCGATTTTAAATGCCATCTTCGAGGCCTTTGACCTATCTCAAATGCGCTTTGCCGATGGCGCCCTGCGCGAGGGCGTGCTCTATGATATGGCCGGGCGTAACAGCGCTGAAGATACCCGTTCCAGAAGCCTGGAGGCCCTCCAGCGTATCTATGATGTGGATTCCCGCCAGGCCGATAACGTAGCGGATACCGCGCTGCGCTTGTTTAAGCAGGTACAAGACGTCTGGTCGCTCACCCATGAGCACCGCTACTACCTTGAGTGGGCAAGCTATGTACACGAAATTGGCCTGGCGATTTCCCACAGCCAGTTCCATCGCCACGGCGCCTACCTGCTGGAGCATTCCGACCTGGCGGGTTTTTCGCGCCCTGAGCAGCATCAGCTGGCGTTTCTGGTGCGCGCCCACCGGCGCAAGTTCCCGCTCAAAGAGTGGCAAGCACTTCCCAAGGCGCAGCAGGCGCATAGCGCCAAGCTCGCCCAGCTGCTGCGGCTGGCGGTGTTGCTCAATCATTCCCGCCCGGAAAGCGCCCCGCCCCTGCCATCCATCAGCGCTGATGAACAAAATCTAACACTGATCTTACCCGCCAGTGAAGAACCCACGCTGTTCAGCACCGATATTGAGCAGGAGCTGGTCTACCTGCAGGGCGCAGGGCTTACGCTGAACGTGATTCAGGAGAGCTAGACGAGCAGTCTGGCGACTCTTGCTGATTCACTTCGCACCTTTAAAAGCGACCCCAGCCGCCTGCCAGAGTACGCTGGCAGGCGGCCTGACGACGCCCAAGCAAGCGTCATCCGCCATCACCATAATAAGTCGCTCGCGCTCCCAAGGTGGTATCTGCGCCTCTTGAAGCAGCCGTTTGACATCGCGACGGCCCCGCCCGGCAAGCGCAATAACCTCCCCGCCCTGGCGCCAGCGCAGCGTTAATGGCGTAGCTGGCTGGGTTAATGGGGTAGCCGTCTGCAAAGAGAGTTCTAGCCTGCCCAAGGGCGTATCAAGCCCTGGCTGGCCTGCCCATGTGCTTTGCCAAGCGGGTAGCGGCTCAAGCGGCGTTATCAGGTAAAGCCGGCTTTTCCACACCCTTGCCTCGGCTCCCGGCCACGCGACATGCACACTGGCATCCATGGCCGCGATTAGCTGGTCAAGCAAGCTATCCAGGCGGCGCTGAGGCGGGGTCGGCAATAACAGTTGCTGGCACCAGGTACGCACTAGCAGCCGCTGGCGAGGCCGCGAGCGTGTGGTCAACGCAATGGCATCGACGCTGTCTGCGCCTGCGCGCAACGTACCAAGCTCCGCCAGGGCATATTCACTGAGTAACGCATCGGCTTCCCCAGCATGCGCGGCGCTACTGGAAAGCGCGCGAGCAGCCTCTGGCCAGCGCGCCTTGAGGGCAGGCATAACCTCATGTCGTAACCGATTACGATCAAACGCGACATCGCTATTGGTGGGATCTTCACACCAGGCAAGGTTGAGCTTACCGGCGCGGTTTTCCAGACAGCGCCTGGCAACAAATAGCCAGGGCCGAACAAAGGTAAGGCCGTGTGCTTGGCGGCGATAAGGCATTCCCGCCAGCCCGCGTATGCCGCTGCCCCGCAGAGCGGCAAGCAGCAGCGTTTCCGCCTGGTCATCCTGATGCTGGGCCAGCCAAACAACATCCCCATCGGAAATATGCGTTTGAAAGGCGCGGTAGCGGGCATCACGCGCGGCGGCTTCGATTCCTCCAACGCTTGGGTCAACCGTGACCCCTACTACCGTTAATGGTACGTTCAGGCGCTGACACAACGCCTGACAGTGCTTTTCAAAGTCGGCGGCGCCAGCCTGTAGGCCATGATTGATGTGAATAGCGTTGAGCGGTCGATTGGCCGAACGGCAAACCGGCGCGGCCAGGGTCAGCAATAACGCCGAATCCAGCCCACCGGAGAGAGCTACCCAAATAGAGCGCCCCGGTGGGGTTTCCACCAGGGCGTCGTTTAACAGGCATTCAAGCGTCTTAGGCAGCGGGTGCGCCATAGCTCATTAAACGCTTATAGCGACGCTCCAGCAGGGCGTCAGTATCCAGCGCCTGCAGGCGTTCAAGGCTTGCGGTAATGGTTTCTCTAACGCGCTCAGCGGTCGTTACCGGATGACGATGCGCGCCGCCCAGCGGCTCCTTGATCAACCCATCTACAAAGCCAAGCTCTTTGAGACGCTCAGCGGTAATCCCCATTGCCTGGGCCGCATCAGAGGCTTTTTCAGCGCTTTTCCAGAGAATAGATGCGCAGCCTTCCGGTGAAATAACCGAGTAGGTGGAGTACTGCAGCATATTCAGCTCGTCACACACCCCGATTGCCAACGCCCCACCCGAGCCGCCTTCACCAACAACGGTAGAGATAATCGGCGTTTTCAGGCGTGACATGACCGCAAGGTTATAGGCAATCGCTTCACTTTGGCCGCGCTCTTCGGCATCAATACCCGGATAAGCACCGGGGGTATCGATAAAGGTCAGGATCGGCATTTTGAAGCGCTCGGCCATTTCCATCAGGCGGCACGCTTTACGGTAACCTTCTGGGCGCGGCATACCGAAGTTACGGCGCACCTTCTCTTTTACATCGCGCCCTTTTTGATGACCGATTACCATCACCGGCTTATCGTTCAAGCGCGCAACGCCACCCACCAGAGCGGCATCATCAGCGAAATTACGATCACCATGCAGCTCGTCAAAGTCGCTGAACATGTGCTCAAGATAATCCAGCGTATAAGGACGCTGAGGATGGCGCGATAGCTGAGAGACCTGCCAGGGAGTCAAATCCTTGAAGATCGATTCTGTCAGCTTACGACTTTTCTCCTCCAGCCGGGATATCTCATCGGAGAGATTAACGCTATCGGAGCTAACTAAACGCAGCTCCTCAATTTTTGCCTGAAGTTCAGCAATGGGCTGTTCAAAATCGAGATAATTAGGATTCATCGGCTCTGCCTGTAAACTGCCTAAAAAAATAAGCCTTGTCGAAACGAGCATCTCTTGTCGAAACGAGCAAATAATTAGGAGCATTATCGCATCCTGACCCTGCCACGCAAGGTAATGCCCGTTCAATTAAATTGCCCAACCGCCCACGATAAGGTTTAACGATAGCGTAACTGGACGCCCGCCTGCCCTTCTACCTCGCGAAGTGCGAGCAGCAAATCATCACTGGGGGCGACCTTCCACTCCTCAGCAAGCTCTAACCAGCCAACCGCCTCTTCATGACGATACTGTACGCGTACCGGCAACCCTTCATTAGTACGGTAGGGTGTCAGACTATCGCGCAGGGTTTCAACCAAACGCCCGTTGATACGTCCAGCATCCAGCGCAAGCTCAACCGCTTGGCCATAGCGGATGCGCGCCGTAACCATGGGAGTGACGTCTTTACCGCGCAGGCGTAAGCCGCCTGAGAAGTCATCGCTTGAGACTTCACCTTCAACGATCAATACCTGATCAGCCTCTATCTGACCCCGCAGCTGTTCAAACATTTCACCAAACAGCGAAGCCTCGATACGTCCGGTGCGGTCATCCAGGGTGATAAACGCCATGGTATCGCCACGTTTGGACTTCATGGTACGCATGGCGACCACCAGCCCTGCCACCCGCTGAGGTTCGCGGGAGGGTTTTAAATCGCTGATGCGGGTCGACACGAAGCGTTTTAATTCACGCTCATATTCATCAATAGGATGCCCGGTAAGATAAAGCCCCAGAGTATCCTTCTCACCCGAAAGGCGCTCACGATCGGTCCATTCCCGCGCGCCGAGGTAGTCAGCGTAGACGTTGACCTCTTCATCCTCGGCTTCAGCAAAGGCCTCGCCGAACATGTCCAGCATGCCTAAACTCTGGTTGGTATGATTCTGAGCGGCCGCTTTCAGTGCGTCTTCCATTGAGGCTGCCAGCACCGCCCGGTTAGGGCCGAGGTTATCCAGCGCGCCTGAGCGAATTAGCGCCTCAAGCGTGCGCTTGTTCATCCGTTTGGGATCAAGCCTGCGGCAGAAATCGAACAGGTCGGTGAACGGCCCACCCGTCTGGCGCGCTTCAACAATCGCCCCAATGGGCCCCTCGCCCACCCCGCGAATCGCCCCCAGGCCATAAACCACGCGCCCTTCGGTATCCACGGTAAATTTGTAGCCGCCTACGTTAACGTCCGGCGGTGTCACGGTTAACCTGAGGTTGCGACACTCCTCGATTAACGGCACCACCTTATCCAGGTTGTCCATCTCCGTGGACATAACCGCGGCCATAAATGGCCCTGGATAGTGGGCTTTCAGCCACGCGGTCTGATAAGACACCAGCGCGTAGGCAGCAGAGTGCGACTTGTTGAAGCCGTAGCCCGCGAATTTTTCCACCAGATCGAAGATGTTACCCGCCAGATCCTTATCAATGCCGTTGGCCGCACAACCTTCCATAAAGCCTGAACGCTGCTTGGCCATCTCCTCGGGCTTTTTCTTACCCATCGCCCGGCGCAGCATATCGGCCTGGCCCAGCGAGTAGCCCGCCATTACCTGAGCGATCTGCATGACTTGCTCTTGGTAAAGGATGATGCCGTAGGTAGGCGACAGCACCGGCTTTAACAGCTCGTGCTGATAATCCGGGTGTGGATAAGATACTTCGGCACGGCCGTGCTTACGGTTGATAAAGTCATCAACCATGCCCGACTGCAAGGGACCTGGGCGAAACAGAGCCACCAGGGCGATCATGTCGTCAAGCGAATCCGGCAGAAGACGCTTGATCAGCTCCTTCATGCCGCGGGATTCCAGCTGGAAAACGGCGGTGGTTTCAGCGCGCTTGAGCATCTCAAACGTTTTGCCGTCATCCAGCGGAATCGCATCGATGTTCAGCGGTTCCTGGCCGTTCACGCCGCGAACCTTATCGACCATCTCAAGCGCCCAGTCGATAATGGTCAGCGTACGCAGGCCCAGGAAGTCGAACTTGACCAGCCCGGCGTCTTCAATGTCGTTTTTATCGAACTGAACCACCAGCCCATTGCCGTTTTCATCGCACAATAACGGCGAGAAATCAGTCAGTTTGGTGGGCGCGATCACCACGCCGCCCGCGTGCTTGCCGGTGCCGCGCGTCGTGCCCTCAAGCTTGAGGGCCATTTCCCAGATCTCTTCGGCTTCTTCGTCGTTAGCAATAAACTCTTTAAGCGCAGGCTCCTGCTCAATCGCCTTGCCAAGCGTCATGCCCACTTCAAACGGGATCAGCTTGGAAAGCTTATCGCCCAGCGAATAGGGCCGCCCTTGGGCACGCGCCACATCACGCACAACGGCTTTGGCCGCCATGGTGCCGAAGGTAACGATCTGCGATACCGCATCGCGCCCGTAGCGCTCGGCCACGTACTCGATCACCTTGTCGCGTTTTTCCATGCAGAAATCGACGTCAAAATCGGGCATGGAGACACGTTCAGGATTCAAAAAGCGCTCAAACAGCAGATCGTAGCCGATCGGATCAAGGTCGGTGATCTTTTGCGCGTAGGCGACCAAGGAGCCCGCACCGGAACCCCGCCCGGGGCCTACCGGCACGTTGTTATCCTTGGCCCACTGGATAAAGTCCATTACGATCAGAAAGTAGCCGGGGAAGCCCATCTGAATAATAACGTTGAGCTCAAACTCCAGCCGGTCGCGGTAACGCTGGTCAATTTCCTTGTATTCGTCGCTATCGCGCGGGTAGCGCTCGGCAGGAAACAGGAAGTCCAGGCGATCCGTCAGACCGTCGTGGGAGACCTTGCGGAAAAACTCATCCTGGGTCATGCCCTCGGGGATTCCGAACTCGGGCAAAAATATCTCGCCTAGCCGCACATCCACACTGCAGCGCTCGGCAATCATCACGCTGTTTTCCAGCGCCTCGGGAATATCCGAGAATAGTGCCGCCATCTCGTCCGGGCTTTTCAGATACTGCTCTTCGGTGTAGCGACGTTCGCGACGCGGATCATCCAGCGCCTTGCCCTCACCAATCGCGACGCGCGTTTCATGCGCCCAGAAGTCATCACGCTCAAGAAAGCGGACATCGTTAGTGGCCACCACCGGCGTGCCGGTCTCGATGGCAAGCTTGACGCTGGCATGCACACACGCCTCTTCAAGCGGACGCCCGGTACGAATCAGCTCCAGATAGAAACGATCCGGAAAGGCGGCCTGCCACTCTTCAAGCAGCTGGCGCGCTTCACGCTCGTGATCAGAAAGCAGATGGCGGCCAATTTCGCCCTCCCGCGCGCCGGAAAGCGCAATCAGGCCGTCACTTTGTTCAAGCACCCAGCGCTTGTCCAGAATGGCTTTCCCCTGGCGCTGGCCGTGGGTCCAGCCCTTGGAGATCAGCTCGGTCAGGTTACGATAGCCGACGTCATTCATCGCCAGCAGCGTTATACGGTATGGGTGAGATTCATCGTGTGGGTTACACAGCCACAGGTCGCTGCCGATGATCGGTTTGAGCCCCGCGCCCTGGGCAGCTTTGTAAAATTTGACCAGGCCAAATAAATTGGTTTCGTCAGTGAGCGCAAGAGCGGGCATGGCGCGCTCGGCAGTGGTACTGACCAATGACTTAAGCTTTACCAAGCCGTCGACCAGGGAGTATTCACTGTGCAAACGTAGATGAACAAACGGTACCGTCATGACACTCTCGGTAAAATCTCGGTAAAAAGAAATGAACGCAGATTAGCTTAACTTGGTTTCAAGCAATATAGCCTGACGCCAGTGCTTATATCAGCGCCAGCTGACGCTGGACGGGAGCAAAGCTTCGGCGATGCTCCTCAAGCGGCCCGTGGGCCGTTAGCGCCTCAAGGTGCTGTTGGGTTGGGTAGCCCTTATGGCGCGCAAAACCATACTCAGGATAGCGCATATCCAACGCTACCATCTGAGCATCGCGCGCGACCTTGGCAAGAATCGACGCCGCGGCAATCGCTGGATGGCGCGCATCGCCTTTGACCACCGCTTGCCCCGGCAAAATATGTCCCGGCAATCGGTTACCGTCTACCAGCAAATATTCGGCAGCAGGGGCCAAACCATCAATGGCGCGGCGCATCGCCAAATGCGTGGCGTGGTAGATATTGAGCTGGTCGACTTCGGCGGCGCTTGCCTCAGCGACGACAAACGCCAACGCCCGCTCGCGAATCAGCAGGTCTAGCGCTTCACGCTTGCGGGCCGTAAGCTTTTTAGAGTCGGTCAACCCGTCAATTGGGCGCATAGGGTCAAGAATCACCGCCGCCGCCACGACGCTACCGATCAATGGCCCACGCCCGACTTCATCGACTCCGGCTAAGCGCTCGCCCAGATAGGCAATTTCAAGCGGCGGAAAGCCTTCTGGTTTAGCGGGCATGGTCACTCTCCAGAGGCTGGTCGAGGGCAATGGCGGTGATGGCCTCAGCGGCGCGCCGGCTGGCATCGCGCTGCAGGTTGGCGTGCATCGTGGCAAAGCGCGCCTCTAACGCCAGACGTGCTTCATGATCGCTAAGCAGCTCATGGAGCTGGTCTGTAATAGCCTCAGGCGTCGCCGCCTCCTGGATGAGCTCGGGCACGACACTCTGCTGCGCAATCAGATTAGGCAGCGATACCCACTGAGTTTTCACCATACGCTTGGCAAGCCAATGCGTGGCGGGCGCCATTTTATACGCGACCAGCATCGCCCGGTGACACAGCATGGCTTCAAGCGCGGCGGTTCCGGATGCCAGGAGCACCACATCACTGGCGACCATCGCCTCCCGCGCCTGACCATTTAATAGCTCAACACGCTCAGCAAGCGTTGGATAGTGAGACAAGAGCGCCTGGATTTCGTCATGACGCAGCGCTGAGGCGGCCGGAATCAAAACCTTTAGCGTGGCATGACGCTGGCACAGCAGCTCAGCAGCGGCTAAAAACGTATGCCCCAAAAAACGTATTTCATTGCCCCGCGAGCCTGGCAATAACGCGAGCACCGGCGCGTCTTGATCAAGTCTGAGCGCCTGTCGCGTTGCGACGCGGTCGTTTTCAAGCGGCAGCTCATCGGCAAGCGGATGACCTACGAACACAACAGGGACGTTGTGGTGACGGTAAAAATCCGCCTCAAAGGGTAGCAGCGTGAGCATGCCATCGACGGACTTGGCAATGCCTTTCACCCGTCCCTGACGCCACGCCCAAACGGAGGGGCTGACATAGTGGGCCGTCTTGATGCCTGCATTACGCAGCTGTTTTTCCAGGCCCAGGGTAAAGTCCGGCGCATCGATGCCCACCATGATATCCGGCTGCCAGTCGAGCGCTTCGCGGCGTAACGTGCGGCGCACGCCCACCAGCTCAGGCAGGTGCTTGATGACTTCGACAATCCCCATGACCGAAAGCGTTTCCAGCGGAAAGCGGCTTTGCATGCCTTCGGCGATCATGCGCGGGCCACCAATGCCTCGAAACTCAACCTCGGGGTGGCGCGCCTTTAGCGCACGCATCAGGCCAGCGCCCAGGATATCTCCCGATAGCTCGCCAGCCACTAGATAAACGCGCTGTAACGTCATAACCGAATGGACATTAGCATGGACATAGTTAGCGGGTAATACCGCGGGTTGAACGCTCGATGGAAGCAGCAAAATGGGCTACTTCCTCGATATCAAACCGCGCATGCATCTCTTCAAGCGCTTGCTCAACGGTAAGGCCCTGGCGATATACCATTTTATAGGCGGCGCTCAGTGCATTAATCGCTTCACGGCTAAAGCCGCGGCGTTTTAAGCCCACCAGATTGAGCCCACGGGCTTCGGCCGGGTTACCGTTGATCATGATGTAGGCAGGGGTATCTTTGGTGATGATTGACCCGCCGCCAGCCATGGCATGATCGCCAAAGTGGCAGAACTGGTGTACGGCAGATAGGCCGCCCAGAATAGCGTGATCACCGAGCGTTACATGGCCCGCCAAGGTCACCTGGTTGGCAAGAATACAGTCATTGCCGATAACGCAGTCGTGGCCTACGTGTACATAAGCCATAAACAGATTGCGCGAACCAATCGTGGTTTCACTACGGTCCTGCACCGTGCCGCGATGCAGCGTAACGCCTTCGCGCACGACGTTATCATCGCCCATTACCAGGCGAGTAGGTTCGCCAGCATATTTTTTATCCTGGCAATCCTCACCTACCGAGGCGAACTGAAAAATGCGTGTACGCTTACCTAGCACCGTGGGGCCTTTAACCACCACGTGTGGGCCAATTACCGAGCCTTCGCCGATTTTGACATCGGGCCCAATAACACTAAAGGGACCAACCTCAACGTCATCAGCAAGCTGCGCCGTCGGGTCGACCAAAGCAGTAGGATGTATCAAGCAACCTTCCTCTCGGCACAAATGATTTCTGCCTCGCAAGCAAGCTCCCCATCCACCGTTGCCCGGCAGGCAAACTTCCAAATCCCACGCTTGCCGCGGATAACGTTCGCTTGCAGCACCAGCTGGTCACCGGGCATAACAGGCCGTTTGAAACGCACGTTGTCGCTTCCTACAAGATAGTAAACATAACCATCGGCAGGAAGCTTGTTGACCGTTTTAAAACCTAAAATACCGCATACTTGAGCCAATGCCTCAACTACCAGCACCCCAGGCATAATGGGGTGATGGGGAAAATGGCCATTAAAAAAGGGCTCATTGATGCTAACATTTTTAAACGCAACGATGGATTCGCCCACGGTTAATTCCGTTACTCGATCCACCAGCAAAAACGGGTAGCGGTGGGGCAAGTACTCGCGAATTTCATTAATATCCATAACCATCGAAACGACCTCTAAAAAGACAAAAGGCCTGAGTAGTATCAGGCACGCACCAGCATGCAGCTGGTTAAAAGGCAGTGAATTATAACCTGAGGCGTTAAAGCCTCAAGTTACTTGCCCAGCAATTAATAGGACCTTAATTAATAGAACCTTAATTAATAGGGCTTTTACGTATCACGCGTACTTTTTTCCACCCGCGACAAGCGCTTGGCAATCTCATCCAGCTGTTTAAAGCGCACTGCATTTTTGCGCCACTGCGAGTTAGCCATCGCTCCGGTACCGGATGAGTACACGCCCGGCTTATGAATCGAGTTGGTGACCAGGCTCATACCGGTCACCTGCACGCCATCACAAATCGTCAGGTGGCCAGACAATCCGACGCCACCACCCAGCATACAGTGCTTGCCTACCTGGGTAGACCCGGCAATGCCCACACAGCCGGCAAGCGCACTATGCGCTCCGATAATCACGTTATGAGCGATCTGCACCTGGCTATCGATTTTGACGTCATCGCCAATCAGGGTATCGCCTAGTGCCCCACGGTCGATACTCGAGCAACTGCCGACCTCAACATCATCGCCCAGTACGACACCACCCAACTGGGCAATTTTGTGCCAGCCTGCCCCGTCGTGGGCAAACCCAAAACCATCTCCGCCAATCACGCAGCCGCTTTGCAAAATCACGCGCTTGCCGATAACCACGCCATGGCACACGGTGACATTGGCATGCAGGCGGGTTTCGTCGCCCACCATGCTATCGGCGCCTATTACGCTACCGGCCCCGATTACCACGCGATCGCCAAGCGTAACGCCTTCTTCCACGACCGCATGGGCCTGAATCGAGACGCCCTTGCCGATGGTTACGCTGTCAGCAACAACCGCGGTTGGGTGGATACCAGGCTTATCACGTGCGGGTAAAGGATCAAACAATTGAGAGAGCTTGGCATAGCCCAGGTAAGGATTTTCCATCTCAAGCTTTGGCACCGGGCAGTTCTTGCCGTGCTCAGGGTGGAGCAGAACGGCAGCCGCCTGGGTAGTAGCCAAATCCTTGAGATAAGCCCGGTTTGTCAAAAAAGCCACCTGGTCAGGCTTGGCCTCTTTTAGGGTTGCCAACCCACGAATGGGCTTATCGGCGTCCCCGTCAAAGGCGACTCCTAAATGGCGAGCGATGTCCGCAAGAGTGTGGTGGTACAGTGCGTGCGTCATGGGAGCCCAACAAAACAGTGGTGCAGCATGGCTACACCGGCAGTCATTAAAAATTAATTATAGCGAATCAAATATCTGGGTAACTTCGTCCGTCACATTGGGCAGGTCCACCGATGAGTGCAGTACGCCCTGAGGCTCAACCAGCACATCGATATTATGGCGACTTAACACCTGCTCAACCGCCTGCTCAAGCTTGGACTCAGCGCCTTCCAGGAACTGCTGCTCGGAATTCTGCTGCGCCTGCATTACTTCACGGCGTAGCTGTTCAAAGCGAGAACCTTTTTGCTGGAGTTCGGCAATCAGTGAATCGCGTTGCGACTGCGCCATGGTTTCGCCTTCACGCTGCAAGCGTTCCTGCAACTGCTGAAGCTCATTACCCAGGCCCTGGGCTTCACTCTGCTGGCTGCCAATCCGTCCTTCCAGCTGACTCAGCGAGGCTTGGGCAGACTGGGTATTCATTAAAGCTGCCCGCCAATCGAGTACAGCCACTTCTGCAGCTACGGCATGGGCGGCCGGTAAAGCTATTGCACCGAACAGACACACAGCCGCTGTCAGTTTACGCATCGTGTTAACTCCTTGTCATCAGGCAGGGGCGCACCTGCGAGGTGCGCTCTGTAGCAAAGTTAGAACGTTTGTCCCAGTGAGAACTGGAAGAACTGCGTGTCGTCACCGCTTTCATCATTAAGCGGTTCAGCGATGCTAAAGGTCAGCGGGCCAACAGGCGTTAGCCAGGCAAGGCCGACACCCACACTATAACGTAAGTCGCCTAAATCAACGCCAGAACTACACTGCTGACGTCCTTGGTCGGCTTCCAGCACATCATAGCAGGAGCTTAAGAACGTGTTACCGGCATCGAAGAACAGAGACGGCTGAACAGAACGCTGGTTCTCAACAAACGGCATGGGGAAGATAACTTCAGCGCTACCTTCCACCAACACGTTACCGCCCATGGTACGATCGCGACCCCCTTCAACGGCGGGGGTCGTGCGCTGCCCTAAGGTGTTGGACGTAAAGCCACGCACCGAACCTAAACCGCCCGAATAGAAGTTTTCATAGAAGGGGTAAGGATCGTTGGAACCCAGAGTATCGGCATAGCCAAGGTTACCGCTAAATTTAAGCGCCCAGGTTTCGTCGTTATTAATCGGGAACAGCTGCTGGGCACGGGCGCGAAGCTTATAGTATTCAGCATCACTACCCGGCGCGCTGGTCTCAATGGACAGGCGCTGATAGTTACCGGCCGTCGGCATGACGCCGCGGTTAAGGTTGTTACGCGTCCAGCTCGCCGTAAGCTTTAAGCTCTGAGCGTCTTCGCCTTCTTCATCAACGTAACGGCGAATTTCTGATGCCGTATCGTTGTAGGTCTTGATCGAAAGATCTTCAAGGCTCGCCCCGAAGTTCAACCGGGAAAGCTCGCTTATGGGGTAACCAAAGTTGATACCCGCCCCGTAAGCATCGGTTGAATAGGTAGAAATATCCGAGTCGGCGTAATCGGTTTCGCGGTAGAACACATTATAGCCGCGCGAAACACCATCCAGCGTCCAGTACGGATCGGTAAAGGCAAAGTTGACGCTGGTAAACGTATCACTGCGCTGCGCACCGACGTTGACGCGGTTACCGGTACCCAGGAAGTTATTCTGGGCAAGCCCTACACCGTAGATGACACCGGCGCTCTGTGAGAAACCCACGCTTGCCGAGACCGAGCCCGAGGGCTGCTCTTCAACGTTATAGGTAACATCCAGCTTATCGGGCTCACCCGGTACCGGCTGGGTATTCACCTCGACCTGGCTAAAGAAGCCAAGCCGCTCAAGGCGCTGACGCGACTGGGTGATTGATTCAGTCGATGCCGGCGCACCTTCCATCTGAATCATTTCACGGCGCAGCACTTCATCCTGCGTTGTGGTATTACCGTAAAACTCAATGCGGCGAACGTAGGTGCGCTGACCGGGGTCAACCGCGATCACTAGATCAACCGTCTCTCCGTCATCAGCCATTTCAGGAATACCCTGAATATCGGCAAAGGCGAAGCCTTCAGCGCCCAAACGCAGGCGCAGCGCTTCGGTTGAAGCATTTACCTGACCGCGAGAGAAGATATCGCCGCTTTTGATTTCCAGCAGGTTTCGCGCTTCGCTTTCGCTGATTTGCAAATCACCCGCAAAGCGGACATTGCCTACGCGGTACTGATTGCCCTCATCGATATTGAGGGTCACGAATATTTCGGATTTCTCGGGCCCAATGGATACCTGTGTGGAGGTAACATCAAAGTTCACATAGCCGCGGTCAAGATAGAACGAGCGCAGACGCTCGATATCACCGGATAAGGCCTCGCGCGAATATTCATCGCTTGAAAACCAGCCGAAGAAGCGCCCGGGCTTGTCGTTTAGCTCAAAGACATTACGCAGCGTTTCATCGTCGAAGTCCTGGTTACCGACAATATTGATCTGACGAATTTTAGCTACTTCGCCTTCATTAATATTGATATTAACCTGGACGCGACCTTCATCGATCTGCTCGACTTCAGTCGAAATGCTCGCGCTGTAACGCCCTTGAGATTGATAAACGCCTTCCAGCTCACGTTGAATCTCTTCAAGGGTCGAAAGCTGCAGCACCTGGCCTTCGGATAGACCCGATTCGCGCAAACCATTACGCAGGTCCTCTTCGGAAAGCTTTTGGTTGCCGGTGAGGTTCAAACGCGCAATCGTCGGGCGCTCAACGACCTGGATGATCAGTACGTCGCCTTCACGGGCTAACGACACGTCTTCAAACAGACCGGTGGCAAATAAATCGCGTGCGGCAGACGCTAGCTGCTGTTCGCTAACCCGATCGTTAGCACTGACAGGAAACGCATTGAAGACCGAGGCGGCGGATACCCGCTGTAGTCCTTCCACACGGATGTCCGAAACATCAAAGGATTGTGCCTGGGCGCCGCTGGCGCCTACCAGCAAGAGTGCCGCCATTCCAAGGGTCTTGATTTTCATGCAGTCAGTTCGCTCGCGTTGGTCTGCCTGTCGTTCCAGACAGGCACCATATACATTTGTGCAGGCAGATGACAAGGCATCCTGCGCGCTACACGCGTTATTACCAAAGGCGCATCAGATCGAAATACAAGGCCATCGCCATCAAGCCGCCAACCATGGCAAGCCCAATGCGTAACCCCATTGCCTGGGTTTGCTCAGAGACCGGCCGCCCACGTACGATTTCCACAAAATAATAAAACAAGTGTCCACCATCGAGTACCGGAATAGGTAGTAAATTTAGCACGCCGAGACTGATGGAAAGATAGGCGAGAAAGCCTACAAATGCTTCCATTCCTGCGCGCGCTGAATCACCCGAAATTTGCGCAATCGTAATGGGACCTGAAAGGTTGGAGGGTGAAATCAACCCTACCAACATCTTACGAATCGAATCAACGGTTAGTATTACCATATTACCGGTACGCGCGAATGCCTGACCTACCGCCTCAATCGGCCCATAGCGGATCTCTCGCTGCAGGGACTCAGGCCATGAGACAGGTTCAACGCCTGCACCAATGTACCCAACCTCACCGCCACTCTCCAGTACGTTACTCTTTGGAGTGAGCGAAAGAACGCCCTGTTCACCCTCACGGTCATAGGTGACGCTGAGCGTTTCACCGGCACTGCGTCGAATCAGGGTGACGAACTGCATCCAGTCTTCCACCGGCGTTTGATCAATCGCCGTAATACGATCACCCGCTTTCAAACCTGCATCAGCGGCCGCTTCGCCATCTACCACCTGCCCCAGCACCGCGGGGAACTCCGGCTGCCAGGGTGCCATACCCAGGGTTTGCAACGGCTGCGGCGTGTCCTGTCGAGCCAGGTAGTTATCGACCGCAAGACTATATTGACGTTCACTGCTGCTACCTTCCGGTAACGCCGTAATATTGAGCGCACCGCTAAAGCCAATCATGGAGATAAGCTTTAAATTAATTTCTTCCCAAGAGCGCACGGCGTCACCCTGGATAGCGGTGATTTCACTACCGTGGGCAAGGCCTGCCTCGGCTGCCGGTGAGTCGGGTGTAACATCACCGACCATGGGAGCAACCGTCGAAATACCTGCTACAAACAAGGCCCAATAGGCGACGATGGCCAGCAGAAAGTTTGCAAGTGGCCCCGCGGCTACAATGGCAATACGCTGCCACACACTTTTACGGTTAAAGGCCTGGTGGAGCTGGTCTTCCGGCACTGGCTCTTCACGCTCATCAAGCATTTTAACGTAGCCGCCCAGCGGAATCGCGGCCAACGCGAATTCGGTCCCATGGCGATCCACGGTAGACCAGAGCGGTTTACCAAAGCCCACCGAAAAGCGCAGCACTTTAACGCCACAGCGACGCGCTACCCAGAAGTGACCAAACTCGTGAAAGGTAATCAATAGCCCCAACACGACAAGTACCGCTAAAATATTTTGTAACAGGCCCACAATAAACTCCTTAGCACCATGCATACCAGCCGCTGATGCTTAAGCGACCTACTCGTCTTTCTGTTATCTATTGCCTAATCTCAGCGCTATCTTTGCTCAACGAACTGGGCTGCCTGCTCGCGCGCCCACTGATCAGCTGCCAGTACGTTCTCGATGCTGTCGGCATCGCCGTCGTAGGGAAGTGACAGTACGTGGGCCACTATCTCGGCAATAGCGTTAAAGGCAATTGTCTCTTCCAAAAAAGCCGCAACCGCAATCTCGTTGGCCGCATTGAGAATGGCGGGCGCAGCGCCGCCTTTCTGTATGGATTCACGGGCCAGGCGCAGACAGGGAAAGCGAACCTCGTCCGCGGTTTCAAAATCCAGCCGGGCGATTTGAAACAGATCCAATGTCTCCACACCCGCCTCAATACGCTCAGGCCAAGCCAACCCATAGGCAATCGGTGTGCGCATATCGGGGTTGCCTAGTTGCGCAATCACCGAGCCATCGACATAGGCTGCCATGGAGTGAATCACACTCTGAGGATGAACCACTACCTGAATTTGCTCCGGCGTGGTATCAAATAGCCAGCACGCCTCAATCAGCTCCAAACCTTTGTTCATCAAGGTGGCGCTATCGACGGAGATTTTTCGCCCCATCGACCAGTTAGGGTGGGCGCAGGCCTGGTCGGGCGTGGCACTAGCGATATCCGCAGCGCTCCAGGTACGAAAAGGTCCCCCAGACGCCGTCAACAGTAACTGTTTGACGCCATATTTCCCTAATCCGCCGCGGTGCTCCTTGGGTAGACACTGATAGATTGCGTTATGTTCAGAGTCGATCGGCAGCAGCGTCGCCCCTGAGCGCTCCACGGCCTGCATAAAAAGCGCACCGCTCAACACCAAGGCCTCTTTATTAGCCAGCAGCACGCGCTTGCCTGCTTGCACCGCGGCAAGGGCAGGCAGCAAGCCTGCCGCGCCTACGATAGCGGCCATCACGGTATCCACACTGGCTTCACGGGCGACCTGACAGAGCGCCTCTCCCCCTGCTAATACCTCGGTTGCCTGGCCCGCATCATCAAGCGCCTGACGCAACCAGAGAGCATCCGTTTCTTGATCGAGTACGGCAACGCGGGGGCGATGGGCTAAGCACTGATCCAGCAACGCTTCTTTTGAAGTATGCGCAGTAAGCGCATAGACGCGGTAGCGATCGGGATGACGGGCAATAACATCGAGCGTGCTAATCCCGATAGAGCCTGTTGAACCAAGCACGGTAATTTGCTGAATAGGTGGCTGGCTCATAATGGGAGCACCTGCCCTTGAAGAACAGGCAAATAGAGCAGTGCAAATAGCGGAATCGCGGCAGTAAGACTATCGATACGGTCCAATACACCACCATGACCAGGCAACAGCTGGCTTGAATCCTTGATCCCCCGATAACGCTTAAGCATGCTTTCCAGCAGATCCCCAAGCACTGACGTGAGCGTCACGATAATCGTTACCACAACCAAACCAATACCCACGCCTAGCGTTAGCGACTGCAAAAGCGCAAATACAATCGCCAGCAGCGTGGTGGCTACCAGCCCACCGACAACGCCTTCCCAGGATTTTCCCGGGCTTACACGTGGCGCCAGCTTACGCTTACCCCATCGGCGCCCAGCAAAGTAGGCCCCAATATCAGCAGCCCATACCAAAAGCAGAACAAACAGCAGCCACACAGCGCCGCTTTCACGCAGAATATTAAACCCTACCCAGCAGGGGATCAGCACCCACAAGCCCATGCTCAGGCGCCGGGCCGTGGCCTGCCATTGATGTCCGTTATTCGGGTATTGAGTAACCCAGTAAAGGTTGAGCAGCCAGCCCAGCGCTGCACACCATAATGGCCAGACAGCCAAGGCGGCACCGGTAAACCACATCAACAGCATTAAAACCGCAGCACCGGCGACTAGCTGAATACGTTGGCTCTGCCGGCTTACGCCAGCGAGATTCGTCCACTCCCAGGCACCCAAGAGCACCATAAAAGCAGTAAAAAGCGCAAAAGCGCTTCCCTTCAAGCCAAACAACCCAATCAGCACCACAGGTGCCAACCACGCTGCGGTTATAATCCGCTGTCTAAGCACCTTGCGCCTCTATTTGTTCGTCGGTCATACCAAAACGTCGGCGCCGCTGACAAAAATCGTTTAACGCGACGTCCAGCGCCTCAGCACCGAAATCTGGCCATAGTAAGGGCGAGAAATACAGCTCAGCATAGGCTAGCTGCCACAGCATAAAATTAGATAGCCGCTGTTCGCCACTCGTTCGTATACACAGATCAATGGGCGTTACGTGATTACGCTTTATCGCCGCATCAAAACGGACTTCGTCGATATCCTCAGGCTGTAATTCACCTGCCGACACTTGCTCCGCGAGTTCGCGTGCCGCCCGAGCAATATCCCACTGCCCGCCGTAGTTGGCCGCAATAATCAGATGCATGCCGGTATTTTCCGCCGTCAGCGTTTCGGCACGCTGAATATATTTTTGAATAGCATGAGAAAAGCCACGCTGCTCGCCAATAATGGTCAGCCGAATATTACGCTCATTAAGCTTTTTGACTTCACGCTTGAGCGCCATCAAGAAAAGCTCCATCAACGCATTAACTTCTGCAGCGGGACGCTTCCAATTTTCACTGGAAAAAGCAAACAGGCTTAGCGTTTTTACCTGCCGTTCGGCGGCACGTTGAATCACTGCTCTAACGGCTTCTACACCTGCTCGATGGCCACGCACACCCGACATTCCGCGCGCCTTCGCCCAACGGTTATTGCCGTCCATGATGATGGCGACATGCGACGGCATTGCTGTATCCCAGGTCAGAGATGGCGTACTGGCATCGCCCGGCTGTTCTTCAGGAAGCTGCGACGTCATGAGGTCTCGCACAAAAGCTCGGTCATAATAAAGCCATAGGCCTAGCGGGCAGCTTGGCTACCCGCGACTAAATAAAACAGGTGTTTATACCTGCATCAGGTCCTGTTCTTTGGCAGCCAGCGCCTTGTCGATCTCGGCGATATACTTATCGGTCAGCTTCTGGATTTCATCTTCACCCTGGCGCTGATCGTCTTCGGTAATCTCTTTATCCTTAAGTAAGGATTTGAAGTCACCGTTGGCATCGCGACGCACGTTACGCACCGCAACGCGGGCGTTTTCAGCCTCAGAGCGCGCCTGCTTGATATAGCCCTTGCGGGTTTCTTCGGTCAGCATGGGCATGGGCACGCGGATCACGTTGCCTGCGCTTGACGGGTTCAGGCCCAGGTCAGACGTCATGATGGCCTTTTCGACTTTCGGCACCATACCCTGCTCCCAGGGAGCTACCGCCAGCGTACGCGCATCTTCAACGTTTACCGAGGCCACTTGGCTAAGCGGCACCTGGCTACCGTAATAATCAACGGTTACAGCATCCAGAATACTCGGATGCGCACGCCCGGTACGAATTTTGTTGAAGTTGCTATTCAGCGCTTCAACACTTTTTTTCATACGAGATTCTGCGTCTTTCTTAATTTCGTTGATCACGTCATTACCCTCTATCTATCAGCGTGCCTTCCTTGCCCCCTACTACCAGATTCAGCAGGGCACCAGGCTTATTCATATCAAATACCCGCACCGGCATATCATGGTCACGTACCAGGCAGATGGCGGTCAAATCCATAACGCCCAGCTTTTGGTCCAGAGCGTCATCGTAGGAGAGCTGGTCATACTTTACGGCATCAGAGTGCTTCAAGGGATCCTTGTTATACACCCCATCCACCTTGGTGGCCTTGATGACTACGTCCACATCGACTTCGATGCCGCGTAAACAGGCGGCCGAGTCAGTCGTGAAGAAAGGATTGCCCGTGCCTGCCGAGAACAGCACCACGTCTCCTGACGTTAAATAGCGGATGGCGGTGCGGCGGTCATAATGCTCTACCACACCACTCATGGGAATCGCCGACATTACCCGCGAACGAATATTAGAACGCTCCAATGCGTCGCGCATGGCCAACGCGTTCATTACCGTTGCCAGCATTCCCATGTGGTCGCCAGTGACCCGATCCATACCGGCTTCGCTCAGCGCTGCACCCCGAAACAGGTTGCCGCCACCAATCACGAGACCGACCTGCACACCGATACCGACCAGTTGGCCGATCTCTAATGCCATACGATCCAACACTTTAGGGTCAATACCAAAATCGTGCTCTCCCATCAGCGCCTCGCCGGAAAGCTTCAGCAAAATACGCTTGTATTTTGATTTCGATTTCTCAAGTTTGTTGGGGACAACAAGCGGGGTAGGCTCTTGAATATCACGTGACATGGCATCTCTCCTGAAGCAGACCTAGACACAGGTGGGCGAAGCAACCCCTATTTAGCAGGGGCCGGATACACGAAGGCGTGCGCTTACGCGCACGCCATCTTTTGACTGAAACATCAGACCTTAACGACGGCCAGCCTGTTCCATAACTTCTTTAGCGAAGTCGACTTCTTCTTTCTCGATGCCTTCGCCTACTTCAAAGCGCGTGAAGCTAACCACTTCGCCACCGGCTGCTTTAACGAATTCAGCAACGGTCTGGTTGGGGTCTTTAACAAACGCTTGTTCAGTCAGGCTGTTCTCAGCCAGGTACTTCTTCAGGCGGCCTTGAACCATTTTTTCAGCAATCTGCTCGGGCTTGCCTGCCATGTCGGGCTGGCCCAGGATGATGGCTTTCTCTTGGTCCAGCTGCTCTTGCGGCATATCGGCAGGGTGAGCAACCGCCGGGTTAATGGCTGCTACGTGCATAGCAACGTCTTTCGCTGCTGCACTCGTGCCGCCATTAAGTACGGTCAGAACGCCAATGCGGCCACCGTGAACGTATTCGCCAACCAGGCCACCGTCAACGGCGTTGACAACTACCGCACGACGTACGCCGATGTTCTCACCGATTTTCTGAACCAGCTGTTCGCGGGTAGCTTCAAGGTCGCCCGCCATAACGGCAGCAACATCTTCGCTTTTCGCGGCAAAGAAAGCCCCGGCGATTTTGTCAGCAAACGCAATGAAGTTGTCATCACGCGCAACAAAGTCAGTCTCGGAGTTGATTTCGACCATTACGCCGTAGCTGCCGTCTTCTGCTACACGGGTAACAACAACACCCTCTGCAGCGATACGATCGGCTTTCTTAGCGGCTTTTAAGCCTGAATTTTTACGCAGGTTTTCGATCGCGACTTCAATATCACCGTCGGTTTCGGTGAGTGCTTTTTTACACTCCATCATGCCGAGACCGGTACGTTCGCGCAGTTCCTTGACCTGAGAGGCGCTGATAGCTGCCATGAGAATTCACCTCGGAAATGGTTCTAGCTGAGAGTTAAACGCCCTACAGAGTATAAACATGATAGATGACCATCATGTATCACTTTGAAGGTCGCTTGCCGGCGTCTGGTGCCCGGCATAATCGGCCCACCCGGATGTTCATCCAAAGCGGGAAAAAGGGGGCATAGGCCCCCTCTTCAACACGATGCGGCTCAACTGCCCGCCGCATCCACTGCAACCTTTACTCGGCAGCAGCGTCAGTGTCGGCAGAAGCAGACTCTTCAGTCACTTCAACGAACTCGTCCGGACGACCTTCTTTCGCACGACCACACGCGTCAGCAATCGCTTTCACGTAGATCTGGATAGCGCGGATGGAGTCATCGTTACCCGGGATAACGTAATCAACGCCATCAGGGTTAGAGTTGGTATCAACCACGCCAATAACCGGGATACCCAGCTTGTTGGCTTCGTTGATCGCGATGCGCTCGTGGTCAACGTCGATTACGAACAGTGCGTCCGGCAGGCCGCCCATATTCTTGATACCACCGATAGAACGCTCGAGCTTCTCTTGCTCGCGAGTTGCCATCAGGACTTCTTTCTTGGTCAGCTTGTCGAACGTGCCGTCTTCGCGCATGGTTTCAAGTTCGCGCAGACGCTTGATGGACTGACGAATGGTCTTGAAGTTAGTCAGCATGCCGCCCAACCAGCGATGGTTGACGAACGGCTGATTAACGCGATTCGCTTCTTCTTTGATGATCTTGCTAGCGCTGCGCTTGGTGCCAACAAACAAAATTTTGTTGTTGGATGCCGACATCTTCTCAACCACATCAACGGCTTCGTTCAGTGCCGGCAGAGTGTGCTCAAGGTTGATGATGTGAATCTTGTTGCGCGCGCCGAAGATGAATTTGCCCATCTTCGGATTCCAGTACTTGGTCTGGTGACCGAAGTGAGCGCCTGCTTTGAGCAGGTCACGCATATTAACGTGAGACATGGTAAAACTCCTGAAACTCGGGTTAGGCCTCCACGCACCCCATGGATCCGACCATTGACCACGTTAAAACGTTGCCAGCGGCACCCGGGACCATGTGTCGGTGCATGTGTGTTTTCAAGGCTTGCTATATTAGCCGCGCATCCAAAATGAACGCGCAACGGGTCGTTCGACTGACCATGATCGCCTACTAGCGGAAAAGAAGCCAGGAATGACGATTGCAGGAAAGCGCGCGGCTTTATACCATAGATCGTTGCCAAGATGAAGTCGCAGCCCGTGTTACGATCTTTATTTGTCGCTTAAGACTGTTACTTAGTAGGCTTACTTACTATTGTCGCTTAACACTGTTTCCTGGCTACTTTTCTTAATCCCGTTGTTTCTTAATACTGTATTCTTAACTACCGCCTGAACCCATATCGAGAATTCATGAACGTTCCCATCAAGACACCTTCAGAAATCGAGAAAATGCGCGAAGCCGGGCGCCAAGCCGTCAGCGTGTTTGAAATGATCACGCCTCATATACAGGCGGGCGTCAGCACCGGCGAGATCGACCGACTGTGTCATGAATATATTGTCAATGAACTGGGCTCCACGCCTGCCCCACTCAACTACCACGGCTATACCCACGCCACCTGTATCTCCTTGAATCACGTGGTTTGCCACGGCTTCCCAGATTTCAATAAAAAGCTCAAGAATGGCGACATCATGAATCTGGATGTCACGGTTAAGACGCCGGATGGCTACCACGGCGACTCCAGCATGATGTTTGTCATCGGCGAAACCATTCAAGGTGAGCGCCTGTGCCGGATCACCCAGGAATGCCTGTATAAAAGCATCGCCCTGGTAAAACCCGGCGTGCGTCTTTCAGAGCTTGCCCAAGCGATTCAAAAACATGCCGAAAGCCATGGCTACTCTGTGGTACGCGACTTCTGTGGGCATGGCATTGGCGCGGGTTTCCATGAAGAGCCTCAGGTTCTGCACTACGATGGCTATGCGCCTGAAGCTGATATCACCCTGGAAGCCGGCATGTGCTTTACCATCGAACCCATGATTAACGTGGGTGATTACAAAACCAAAGTCCTGCGCGACGGTTGGACAGCGGTCACCAAAGACAAGAGTCTGTCGGCTCAATGGGAGCACACCTTGCTGGTGACCGAAACCGGGGTTGAAGTCCTGACCGCGCGTAGCGATGAAGACTTTAGCTTTCTAGATCGCTAATGCTCCTTCACCATTACCGGTTCGAGCCGGACACCTCGCTGTATGATCTTGAGGCTTTTCGTGCGGAGCTTGCCGGCTCGCGCTCGCCCATTGCGCCGTTTAAAACGGCGCTCCGCGAACTTCAGGCTCGGCTGGATGACCGGTTTCGCTCAGGGGCTGATATACGCGATCTGGTGCGCGGGCGAGCCTGGTACCTGGACCAACTGCTGGCTATTGCCTGGGGTCTGCACGCCTGGCCCGATAACGGCGTAGCCCTGGTCGCCGTAGGTGGTTACGGCCGGGGTGAGCTACACCCTCACTCGGATATCGACCTGCTGCTGCTGCTTGAGCAGGATGACGACACCGCTTACCGTGAACCACTCACTGCGTTTATCACCTTCTTATGGGATATCGGCTTGGAGATTGGTCACAGCGTACGCTCGTTAAATGACTGCGAACGCGAAGCCAGAGCGGATGTCACCGTCATCACCAACCTGCTTGAATCACGCCTGATTGCCGGGCCTGAGTCGCTGCGGGCAACCATGCAAGAGCGCTTAAGCACCGAGCATCTCTGGCCTGCCGATCGCTTCTTTGAAGCTAAATGGCAGGAACAGATTACCCGCCACTACCGGTACAACAACTCGGAGTACCATCTTGAGCCGAATCTGAAAAGCTCGCCCGGCGGGCTGCGCGACATTCAGATGATTGGCTGGATCGCCAAGCGCCACTTCGGCACAGAGCAGTACGCCGACATTGTCGCTAATGGCTTCATGAACGATGCCGAGCTGCGTATTTTAAGCCAGGGCCAGGCGTTCTTATGGCAGGTGCGTTACGCCCTGCATATGCTGACCGATCGCGCCGAAGACCGGCTGCTGTTTGACCATCAGCGCACGATTGCCGAACTGTTTGGCTTTAAAGACACGCCCGAACGCTTAGCCGTCGAGCAGTTTATGAAGCGCTACTATCGCCATGTAACGGCGCTTGCCGGCCTGAACGATATGCTGCTCCAGCACTTTGACGAAGTGATCTTGCGCGGCAAAGAGGCGCTGGAAACCATTCAGCTCAACGAGCGTTTTGAAACCAAGGGCGGCTATATTCAAGCGCGCACGCGCAGCCTGTTTCGCGAGCAGCCGGAAGCCATGCTGGAGCTGTTCCTGCTCATGGCCAGGCACCCCGAAATTGAAGGCGTACGCGCGGATACCATCCGCCTTATCCGTGACCATCGCCACCAGATTGACGACCACTACCGCGATGATCCGCTGCATCAGCGGCTGTTTATGGAAATTTTGCGCGCCCCCGGTAACGTGCCGCGCCAGCTTCGCCGTATGAACCGCTACGGCATTCTGGGTAAATACCTGCCCGAATTTGGCCGCGCGGTAGGCCTGATGCAACACGATCTGTTTCATATCTACACGGTGGATGCCCATACCCTGCGCCTGCTGAAATTCCTGCACGGGTTTCGCAAACCCAGCGCCAAGGACGAGTTCCCCGTGGCCGCAGCCCTTATCAACCAGCTGCCCAAGCTGGATATTTTATGGATAGCGGGCCTGTTTCACGATATCGGCAAGGGCCGCGGTGGGGATCATTCAGAAATTGGCGCCCGGGACGTTGAGCACTTTTGCCAGCGTCACCATGTCACGCCGCACGATACGAAACTTGCCAGCTGGCTGGTCGAGCATCATCTGCTCATGTCGATGACCGCCCAGAAGCGCGATATCAGTGACCCCGACGTTATTCGCGATTTTGCCTTGGTAGTGCGTAACGAAGCGCGCCTGGATTACCTTTATGTGTTGACGGTCGCCGATATCAACGCCACCAACCCGACGCTGTGGAACGGCTGGCGGGCGTCACTGCTGCGCCAGCTTTATGCTGAAACCAAACGTGCTCTGCGGCGCGGCCTTAAAAACCCGCCTGACCGTGATGACTGGGTGCGGGAAACACGCTCTGAGGCCCGCTCGTTGCTCAATTCCATCGGGATTGGACGCGCGCAAATCGATACGCTTTGGGAATCACTGGGCGAGGATTACTTCTTACAGTACGCCCCCAGCGAAATTGTCTGGCAGACCCAGGGAATCCTGGCCCATAACGCCTCCCCCTTGCCGCTGGTCTTAATCAGCGCGCCGACGATCGATATGGCGGAAGGTGGCACCAAGGTGTTTATTCACACCCGCTCGGTCGACGACCTGTTTGCCGCCACCGCCGCGGCGATGGAGCAGTTAGGGCTTTCGATTCACGATGCGCGTATCGCCACCTCGCACAACAACTGGACGCTGAACACCTTTATCGTACTGGATAGCCATGGCCAGCCGATTCGCGACCCGGCACGCATCGATGAAATGCGCCAGCACCTGGTTGAAGAGCTTGACGACCCTGACGACTATCCCGAGATCGTTACCCGCCATACGCCGCGCCAGCTAAAGCATTTTAAAGTGCCCACCGAAGTACTGATCGAGCAGGACCCGGCCAATGAGCGCACGCTCCTGGAACTCACAGCCCCGGATAGACCAGGACTCTTGGCCCGGGTCGGGCGTATTTTTATGGAGCAGGATATCGCGCTGTCGACCGCTAAAATTGCCACCCTGGGCGAGCGCGTTGAGGACGTATTCTTTATCACCACCAAATCGGGCGAGCCGTTAACCGACCCCTTGCGCCAGCAGCAGCTGCGCGAGCGGTTGATTGAGGTCTTGGGGGTTTGAGCATGGCGCTTAAGTTTGAGCCCACACCGGGGCTTGCTATAATCGGCGCCTTACACCTGTCGTTTTAATACGCTAGCAGGGCACGCTCTCAACAAAACACTCTCAACGGACTCGCCATGAACCCTGATCTCGCTGCCCTTCATCCCTATCCGTTTGAGAAACTGGCCGCGCTTAAAGCCGAATTAACACCCCGGGCTGATTTGACGCATATTCCGTTGACGATTGGCGAGCCCCAGCACGCACCCTACCCGGCAGCACTCGAAGCACTGGTTAAACACCAGTTGGAAATGGCCCGCTACCCGGCCACCAACGGCTTGCCAGCGTTTCGTGACACGCTGGCCCAGTGGGCTACCGGCCGCTTCAAGCTGCCGGGTCTGGATGCCGAGCGCCAGGTACTGCCCGTAAACGGCACCCGTGAAGCCATTTTTGCGTTTGTGCAGGCCGCGCTTGACCGCACGCGCCCTGCCAACGTAGTCGTGCCCAATCCGTTTTATCAGATTTACGAAGGCGCGACGCTTCTGGCCGGTGGCGAGCCGGTTTATTTAAACTGCACCGCAGACAACGGCTTTCGGCCGGACTTCACCACGGTTAGCCCGGCTACCTGGCGCGATGTGCAAATCGTGTTTATCTGCTCGCCTGGTAACCCCACCGGCGCAGTGACTTCGATCGACGAGTTCAAACAGCTGATTGCGCTGGCCGATGAGCATGATTTCATCATTGCGTCTGACGAGTGCTACTCCGAGCTTTATCTGGATGAACAGACGCCGCCGCCCGGGCTTTTACAGGCCTGCGCAGAGCTTGGCCGCGATGACTATCGCCGCTGCGTGGTGTTTCATTCGCTGTCGAAACGCTCTAACTTACCGGGCCTGCGTTCAGGCTTTGTGGCGGGCGATGCCAATATTCTGGCCCCGTTTAAGCGCTATCGCACCTATCACGGCTGTGCCATGTCGTTACCGGTTCAGCACGCCTCCATTGCTGCATGGCAGGATGAAGCGCACGTACGCGTCAACCGCGATGCCTACCGTGAAAAATTTAGCGCCGTGGTCGATGTGCTGGCGCCGGTAATGGACTTCCCCACACCGGAGGCAAGCTTTTATTTGTGGCCCGCCGTACCAGGTGGTGATGATATTGGCTTTACTCAGCGGCTTTTTACCGAGCAGAACGTAAGCGTACTGCCCGGAAGCTTGATGGGCCGCCCTGACGCACAGGGCATTAATCCAGGCGCGGGTCGCCTGCGCCTTGCGCTAGTGGCCGAGC
Organism: Halomonas sp. AOP7-B1-5; assembly: GCF_052353045.1. Lineage (NCBI taxonomy): Bacteria > Pseudomonadati > Pseudomonadota > Gammaproteobacteria > Oceanospirillales > Halomonadaceae > Halomonas > Halomonas sp. AOP7-B1-5. The sequence continues at coordinate 52,694 of NZ_JBQTDC010000007.1, forward strand.
TTGCCCCGACCCTTGAAGCCGCCCAGCGTATCCGTCAGCTGATTGAGCGTGGTTAACTCACATCTTTACGGCACGAACAGCACGAAAGGAGATACCATGTTTACACTCTATGTCATTGATACCTGCGATACGTGCCGTAAGGCGCGCAAAGCGTTGGAAGAAAGCGGCATACCGTTCAAAACCCACGATTTGCGCAAAGATGGTTTATCGGCAGGACTACTTGAGCATATTCTGGAGCGGGCTCCGCTTCTTGAAGTCGTCAATAAGCGCAGCAAGACATGGCGCGACCTTCCTCAGGAAGACAAAGACAGCCTGGACGCCAACTCTGCGCGCCAGTTGCTGCTGAAACACCCGACGCTGCTTAAACGTCCGCTTCTGGATACCGGCGGTGACGCCATACAAGTGGGTTACCGCGACGGCGATTACGCTAAGATTAGCGGCTGATTCAACGCCGCTAATGTGATTATTTGTATCAACGCTTTTGTACAAACACTTTTATATCAACACCTTGTTAAACCCACAAATTGTTATACCGACAGATTATCGTACCGACATTTGGCTTCTGTTAACTGTTCGGTTAACTACCTTATTAACGACAGGATGAACGTTTATGTTGAGCTTTGCGCTTGGAATTGGCACGCAGAATACTCAAGGCGACTGGCTGGAAATTTACTACCCGGCACCGCTGTTCAAGCCACAGGAAAGCCTGGTTAACGCTGCCAAAGAAGCGCTTAATGCCCCTCAGGGCAATGCAGCCGTTAGCTTTTTACCGGAAGACTGCACCCGTTTGGCCAAAGCGCTTGAAGCAGCTGGTCACACGGAACAAGCCGAGCTTGCTGAGTCGCTTGAGGCAAGCCAACGCCCGCTGGTAGCGATGTTCATTGAAACGGATCAGGCGCCGCAAACGGCTCCTGAGGTGTACCTTAAGCTCCACCTGTTATCGCATCGCCTGGTCAAGCCGCATGGTTTGGATCTTACCGGCATGTTCGGCCTGCTGCGCAATATCGCCTGGACCAACGAAGGCGCGATCGATATCGAAGAGCTGCCTGCGCGTCGCCTGAAAGCGCGCTTGGCCGGTCGTGCGCTATCCGTCGACTGTGTCGATAAATTCCCCAAAATGACCGACTACGTGGTACCGACCGGCATCCGCATTGGCGATACCGCACGGGTACGCCTGGGTGCGCACCTGGGTGAAGGCACCACGGTTATGCATGAAGGCTTTGTGAACTTCAATGCTGGCACCGAAGGCCCAGGCATGATCGAAGGACGCATCTCAGCTGGCGTCATGGTCGGCAAGGGCTCTGACCTGGGCGGCGGCTGCTCCACCATGGGTACGCTATCCGGCGGCGGCAATATCGTCATTAAAGTAGGCGAAGGCTGCCTGATCGGTGCCAATGCCGGTATTGGCATTCCGCTGGGCGATCGCTGCACGGTCGAATCCGGCCTGTACATCACCGCAGGCACCAAAGTAGCCCTGCTGGATGACGAAGGCAACGAGGTTAAAACCCTGGCCGCACGCGAACTGGCGGGCCAAAACGACCTGCTACTGCGCCGTAACTCTAAAAATGGCCGTGTCGAGTGCCTGACCAATAAAAGCGCCATCGCGCTGAACGAGGCGCTGCATGCCCATAACTGAGCCTGACACGCTGTCGCCAACGCTACAGCTTGCCTTTGAGCTGTTAAGCCGCCCGTCAGTGACGCCGGACGATGAAGGCTGCCAGGACATCATGATCGAGCGCTTAACGGCGCTCGGTTTTCATATTGAGCCAATGCCGTTTGGCGATGTGCAGAACTTCTGGGCCGTACGCGGTCATCATGGCCCGGTGATTGCCTTTGCCGGCCATACCGATGTGGTACCCAGCGGGCCGCCCACCGGTTGGGAATTTCCACCGTTTTCACCCTGCATTAATGAGCAAGGCATGCTTTGTGGGCGGGGCGCTGCGGATATGAAAGGCAGCCTGGCGTCTATGCTTACCGCCGTGGAACGCTTTGTAGCCCGCTACCCTGACCATGATGGCCGCATCGCGTTTTTAATCACGTCGGATGAGGAAGGCCCGGCCGTCGACGGCACTCGCGCCGTGGTCGAACAGCTGCGTGAGCGCAATGAGCGCCTTGATTACTGCATTGTGGGCGAGCCTTCATCTACCGATCGCCTGGGCGATGTGATTAAAAACGGTCGACGCGGCTCGCTGGGTGGCGTTTTGCATATTCAAGGAATTCAGGGCCACGTGGCTTACCCGCATCTGGCACGCAACCCGATCCACCAGGCGATGCCTGCGCTGGACGCCCTGGTCAATGAGCACTGGGATGCGGGCAACGATTTCTTCCCCGCCACCAGCTTTCAAATATCCAACCTGCGCGCGGGCACCGGGGCGACTAACGTGATCCCTGGCGATGTGGAAGTGGTGTTTAATTTCCGCTTCTCGACCGAGGTGACCCACGAGCAGCTTAAAGAGCGTACCCACGCGATTCTGGCGCGCTATGGTTTAGAGTATCAGTTGGATTGGACGCTGAATGGTGAGCCGTTTCTGACCGCAGAAGGTGAGCTGGTTGACGCTGCCATTCGCGGCGTGGAAGCTGTCACGGGTAAGCGCCCTGCGCTATCGACCAGCGGCGGCACGTCCGATGGCCGCTTTATCGCCACGCTGGGCGCTCAGGTGGTCGAGCTAGGCCCGCTTAACGACACCATTCACAAGGTAAACGAGCGCGTACGCGCCAGCGACCTGGATGACTTGAGCCGGATCTATGAGGCGACGCTTCAGGCACTGCTAACGTCGGATGAGGTAAGCGCATAATGGAGCAGTATCCGGATATTGAAGTGTACGTTGCCCGCGTTTCTCATGACACGCTTAACGCCTGGCTTGCCAGCGCGCTTTCCGCCCCGCCACTAACACCGGCGGGCAAAGGCAAGTGGAAAACCCGCGGCATGTACCAGGGCGAAGAGGTGCCGATCCTCTTGGTCGATAACGTGGCGGATGGCTTTGCCAGCCTGTGGTTTGATAGCAGCCACACGCCATGGATGACCGACCAGGAGTGCGCGCAACACGCCGCCGAAGCGCTGCAAACGGAAATTCGCTGCTCGCTTGGGGGCTGGCATCCAGGCAATGATGACCCTGACCGGTTCTGGCAGGTTCTGCCCGGTGGTAAAGAAGGCGCCATAGAGTGGCCGGATTCGGGCCGTTAACCACCGCCTTAAACGCAATCGACCCCGCCTAGGCGGGGTCGATCGTCATCTTGCTTAATCGTGCAATCGTTACTCAATAATACTCACATCGTCGGCCTGCAAACCACGGTCATTTTTAATCACGTGGTAACGCACAATTTGGCCTTCTGCTAGCATACGCGGACCGCGGCCCCGGATAGCACGAAAGTGAACAAACACATCTTCACCGTTATCGCGGGTAATAAAACCGTAGCCTTTATTGGTATTGAACCACTTCACTTCACCCTCTTCACGCCCATCGTTAAAGTCGATGATATCTTCCTCTTCATCATCCACTTCATCGACCGGTTGAGGCTGACGCGGTGCGGCCTGAACACGACCTGCTTCTGAACGCTCTGCAACGGGTTTGACGACCACTGGCGGCGCCAGGGCAGCCGTTGCCAGCGTACCAATACATAAAACGATAAAGCTACCCAGGGCAACGGCGATATAGATGCTGCTGACGCCGCTGATGGCTAACTCAGCCTGCCATAAATCGGCCAAGGGTGCGTTGGTTAAATGAACAATCCCGGCCAACAGAAGTGGCGTGGGGGCGGCTAGTAATACACTGATTAAGAAACAGCGAAACACAACTTTTGGATTCATAGATGATAAAAGCTCTCTTGTTGTATGGGTAACAGACGAAGGACAATACCCGAACTATCAGGCCCATTCCTAACAGTACCGGACATATTACACAAGGTTGCCATGTTACCATGACACAAGACTTTTCTCCTGCTGAGCTAACGCAACGTCTTGAAACGCTAGAAAGTCGCCTGGCCTACCAGGAACACTGGCTGGACACCCTCGACCAGGCCGTTGCGCAACAAGAGCAACGACTCGCCAAACTCGAACAGATAAGCGCTCTAATGCGTGAGCGCTTACGCGAGCAGCACCAGGCGTTTCAAGCCGATAATACTCAAGGCACGGCTCGTCCTGAAGACGAAATACCGCCGCATTATTAATAAAGCATCTTAGCCTGATTAGTAAAGCGCTGACGCTTCACTAATGTTAAATAAAATTAATTATTTTTACTAAGAATAGCTTACCACGTCATAGGCTTAACGCCGGATAAGACTTGACGGGTCTACACTCTCCAGGCCAAAGGCGTTGGCGACGGCCGCGTAAGTAACCTGCCCGGCGTGTACATTAAGCCCTGGCAGGAAGTTAGCGTCATCGCCCAGTGCCTGCTGCCAGCCCTTATCGGCAAGCGCCAGTACAAACGGCAACGTCGCGTTGGTTAACCCAAGCGTTGAGGTGCGCGCCACGCCGCCCGGCATGTTGGCCACACAATAATGCACGATGCCATCCACGATATAGGTAGGTCCGGCGTGGGTGGTGGGCCTGCTGGTTTCAAAGCAGCCGCCCTGATCAATCGCCACATCCACCAGCACACTGCCGGGCTTCATATCGCCAAGCATGGCACGGGTAATCAGCTTGGGCGCCGCCGCTCCCGGTATTAGCACAGCACCGATAATCATGTCGGACTCGCGCACCGCATGATCCAGCGCATCCGCCGTGGAGTAAACCGTTTTTATACGCCCTTGATAGCGGCTATCCAGCACCTCCAGACGAGCCAGCGATTTATCCAGAATCGTCACATCGGCACCCAGCCCCAGCGCCATGCGTGCAGCGTTTTCACCCACCACGCCGCCGCCAATCACGGTGACCTTACCCGGTGCCACGCCCGGTACGCCGGGCAGCAGCACGCCAGCACCACCCTGGGCTTTTTCCAGGCTATGCGCGCCCGCCTGAACGGCCATACGCCCGGCCACGGTGCTCATCGGGGCGAGGAGCGGCAGTCCGCCGTGGGCATCGGTAATCGTTTCGTAGGCAATGCAGGTCGCCCCACTCTCCATCAAGCCACGCGTTAATGCCTCTTCGGCCGCCAAGTGCAGGTAGGTAAAAAGCGTGTGCTGGGAAGTAAGCCGTGCGACTTCGTCTTTTTGAGGCTCTTTAACTTTTAAAATAAGCTCAGCGCTTTGCCAAAGAGTGGCCACATCGGGCTCAATCTGTGCGCCTGCGGCTGCGTAGTCGCTGTCGTTAAACCCTGCACCCTCACCCGCGCCAGCCTGCACGTAAACCGTATGGCCGCGGCTGGTAAGTTCACGCGCGCCCGTGGGCGTCAGCGCTACGCGGTACTCATGATTTTTAATTTCCTTCGGGACGGCAACGTTCATTGGATCTCTCCTAGTGTAAGCGGACCGATACTGTCTCTCTTCAATTACAGCACAGCTTAAGCCTGCCACCATCGCCCGATTTAAAAACAAAAAAAACGCCGGTTAAGGCGTTTTATAGGAGAAAATTCTAGCGTTATCCGGTTTTATACCAGAAATTTAACGTCACTCGTCGACCAGCGCCGCGCCATAGATTCCCTGATATTCATCGGGCAGCCGTTTGGGCCGCCCGCTGGAAAGCGCAATGCACGCAAACCGGGTACGCGCGTTTAATAGCGTTTTTGCATCCCGCTGGCGTTTAAGCTGAAAACGCCGGGTCAGGCTAAAACGGCCATCGCACTCTACAATCCAAGTAGCCAGCGCCAGCTCATCGCCTGCAAACGCGGGGGCAAGGTAGTCCAGCTCATGGCGATGTACCGCCATGGCGCGATCTAACTCGCGGTAGCGCTCCAGAGACAGGCCAAGCGCCTCGGAGTGGGCCCAGCTAATCTGCTCGACCCAGCGTAGGTATTCGCTGTTATTCACGTGTTGATAGGCGTCTATCGCCTCTTCGCTCACGTGAATATCGATCACAAAAGGATCAGGTAGCGCCCACTCCATCACGTTGCCCCTTATGCTGCCTGTGCTTAGCGCCTTACTCGCCCCAAAACTCAACGCTCACCATTAATCGCGAAATACCCGTACGCCTAACGCTTTCAGGTAAGACGTTTCCGGGATCGCCGGGTGTACCGGATGATCGGGGCCCTGGTGGCCTTGGAAAATCACCTGACCATGGCGATCCTGATGGCGTACCGCGCCGCGAACCACATCTACCAGGCGATCTGTCGCCAGGTGCATGGAGCACGACGCCGACAGCAGCAGGCCGTCACGGCCCAGCAAACGCATCGCTTCACGGTTCAAGCGCGCGTACGCCCGCTCGCCGTTAGGGATATCTTTACGCTTCTTGATGAACGCGGGTGGATCCAGAATGATCACGTCAAACTGCTCGCCGTCGGCTTTGAGCGCCGCCAGGGCTTCAAAGGCGTCGCCTTCGCCGATTGCTACCTGTTCCTGAACGCCATTGAGCTCGGCATTACGCGCCACTTGCTCAAGCGCCGGGCCAGAGGCATCGATACACAGCACTTCAGAGGCGCCATTTGCCGCCGCCTGAACGCCCCAGCCACCTATATAGCTGAACACGTCGAGTACGCGCTTACCGGCCACCTGGCTATTGAGCCAAGCGCGGTTTTCGCGGTGATCAAAGAACCAGCCGGTTTTCTGGCCATTAAGCACAGGTACGACAAAGCGCGTGCCGTTCTCTTCGATCAACACTTCGTCGGGCAGCGTGCCTTTTACCACATCAACGTGGGCTTCCAGGCCTTCCTGACGACGTCCGCCGGTATCGTTACGGAACACAATCACTTCAGGCTTAACCACTTTTTCAAGTGCATCAACAATTTCATCAGCCAGTGCCTGCATGCCTGCGGTATTCAGCTGCACCACCAGCACATCGCCAAACCGGTCGATGACCAGCCCAGGCAGCAAATCGCCTTCGCCATGAATCAGGCGGTAAAACGGCTTGTCATAGACACGCTGACGCAGTGACAGCGCCTGATTAAAGCGGTGTACAAACAGCGAGCGATCCAGGCGCATATCCGGGTCACGGGACATCACGCGGCCCGCAATCAGCGAGTGCGGGTTGATATACGCTACACCCAGGACTTTACCATTGGAGGCCTCGACCAGTGCGGTTTCGCCAGCAGTGAAATTTTTAAGCGGCGTTTCTTTAATATCCACTTCGTTGGAGTAGATCCACAGATGGCCTGCTTTCAAGCGGCGATCGGCGTTTTTATTCAAGCGCAGGCGTTGGGTCACAACAGTCTCCAAAAGCGTAGATAACAAAGTAGCAAAGGGTAGGCCAGCGTTTAACGCTGACAGCCAGGGCAAAAAACGCTGGCACGCTGGCCAAGCGTAATACGCTGAAGTTCAGCGCCGCAGCGTAAACAGGGCTGGCCCTGGCGCCCGTATACATTTAGCCGCTGAGCAAAATAGCCAGGCTCACCCTGACCGCTGACAAAATCGCGTAGCGTCGTCCCGCCCTGGGTAATCGCGGCTGCCAATACCTCTTTGACGGCGGCGGCCAGCAGCTTGTAGCGCGCAAGGGAAATACGTCCGGCCGCACGGCGGGGGTCGATGCCGGCCATAAACAGCGCTTCAGTAGCGTAAATATTACCCGCGCCAACCACGATGCGGTTATCCATTAAAAAGGGCTTCACCGCCACGCGTTTATTGCGCGACAGTTTATACAGCCATTCGCCGTTAAACATCTCATCAAACGGTTCGGGGCCCAGGTGAACCAAGCGCCTATCCGCCGTGCCGTCGCCCAGCTGCCAATCGACAAAACCGAAGCGGCGCGGGTCATGATAACGCAGCACATGTCCACTGGCGGTGACGACATCGACATGGTCATGCTTTTTAGGGATGTCGCCCACCTGGGCAATACGCAAACTGCCCGACATCCCCAGGTGCCATAGCAGCGTTGCCGCATTTGGCGACTGCTGTATGGGGATTTGCAGGTACTTGGCGCGCCGGGTCAGGGTACCAATGCGCGCACCGATCAACCGCTCAGGCAGGTCGTCAGGCACAGGAACACGCAAGCGCGGCTGACGAACAAGCACCTCAGTAATTTCCTGACCTTCAAGATAGGGTGCAATGCCGCGTTTGGTGGTTTCAACTTCGGGCAGTTCGGGCATGAAGAGGACCTAGTTACGATATCGGTTCACACGCGAGAGCGTATTGTCGCAATAAGCACCGATAAACGCCATGCATGCAAAAACCCGGCATTGGGCCGGGTTTTTCAACAGGCGTTCGCCTGCAGTGGAAGCCGATCATCATCGCTTGCGCGATTACTTGATCTTGGCTTCCTTGTAGATAACGTGCTTACGGACAACCGGGTCGTATTTCTTGAATTCGAACTTATCCGGCGTGTTCCGCTTGTTCTTATCAGTGGTGTAGAAGTGGCCTGTACCGGCACTGGACACCAGCTTGATCTTATCGCGCATGGTTTTACTCTCCCAAAAATGCTGTCTTAGATGGCGTCGCCGCGCTTACGGATATCAGCCAGAACCGTCTCGATACCTTTCTTGTCGATGATGCGCATGCCCTTAGAGGAAACGCGCAGCTTGACGAAGCGGTTTTCGGCTTCAACCCAAAAACGATGGGTGTGCAGGTTCGGCAAGAAACGACGACGTGTCTTACGCTGGGAGTGTGAAACGTTATTACCAGTTACCGGACGCTTGCCGGTAACCTGACATACTTTGGACATGAGAGCCTCCAACCGCTTGGCCAGGGTATAAGCCTGAGTGTTCAAAACTGTCGGGCAAACCGGAAGAGAGGGAGTCGACGCCGTTAACCGCCTAGCTGTGCCCAAATCCGTTATTCAACCCAAGTTTAAAGGTGGCACTTTATACCAGAGCACCCGACCAACGACAAGCAAAACCGCCCGAAAAGGCTAAAAAAAGCCGTTTTTGGCGTAATTTATCTGTAAAGCCAGCGCGATACGCCTGCTCTTCATCTACTGCTTATAGCCAGCCACGCTCGGCAAAAGAGACCACGTCTCCATCTCCCACCACGAAATGATCCAGTACGCGCACGTCAAAGAGGCCAAGGGCCTCTTTTAAGCGTTCGGTGATACGACGATCAGCATCGCTTGGCTCAGCCACACCGGAGGGGTGATTGTGGGCCAGGATGACGGCGCCAGCGCTAAGTTCTAATGCGCGCTTGGCAACTTCGCGGGGGTAAACGGATGCGCTGTCTAGGGTACCGCGAAACAGGGATTCATAGCGAATAATTCGGTGCTGTGTGTCCAAAAAAATTACCGCGAACTCCTCATGGCCCAAATGGCGCAGCTGAGAACTCAGATAATGGCGCACCAGTTCAGGCGACGTCAGCGCGTTGCCGCGCGCCAGCTGACTGGCTAAATGACGCTTTGAAATCTCAAGGGTGGCCTGTAGCTGAGCGAATTTCGCGCTGCCCAAACCGTGGGCGGCGCAAAAGCTTGCCTGGTCGGCTTCCAATAGCGGGCGCAGACCGCCAAACGCTGTAAGCAGATCACGCGCTAAATCGACCGCCGAGCGGCCCTGCACCCCTACCCTCAAGAAAATCGCCAGCAGTTCCGCGTCTGAAAGCGTCTGCGCACCCATGGTTAACAGCTTTTCCCGCGGCCGCTCGCCCTCCGGCCAGTGATTGATCCCCATTCATCCCCCATTTCCCTGTCCGCCCAAATACACGCGCCCAAAAGCTCAGTAAACCTAGCCTACACGTTATCAGCGCTAACATGCCAAATTAGTAAGACGGATGATATGGTAAGCCTCCCCAAGAACGCTCATGTGGACCCTTTGCCATGGTTTCTGTTTCTGTTACTGGTTCTGTTACCCCGACGACGGTATCGACGCTTGCTGGTAAACGCATTCTCCTGGGCATTAGCGCGGGCATTGCAGCGTATAAAAGTGCGCTGATCGTGCGGCTGCTCAAGCAGGCCGGCTGTGAAGTGCGCGTGGTAATGACCAGCGGCGCCCAGGCATTTATTACCCCGCTGACGCTACAGGCGTTATCCGGCGAGCCGGTGCGCACGTCGCTCCTTGACCCGGAAGCAGAAGCCGGGATGGGGCATATTGAACTCGCCCGCTGGGCGGATATCGTGCTGATCGCCCCCGCAACAGCTGACTTGATTGCCCGGCTGGTTCACGGCATGGCGGATGATTTGCTCACCACGCTGTGTCTGGCCAGTGAAGCGCCCAAGCTGATTGCCCCTGCCATGAACCAGGCCATGTGGCGCCACCCGGCAACCCAGCGCAACGTAGCGCAGCTGGGCGCCGATGGCTGGCAGCTCATCGGCCCTGCCGCTGGCGACCAGGCGTGTGGCGATGTCGGCCCAGGGCGCATGAGCGAGCCTGAGGCCATTTTTGAGGCGGTTACGCGTCACTTTTCTGCCACCCCGCTGACAAGCAATAGTCCGCATGTGGTGATTACCGCGGGCCCTACCCGCGAGGCACTTGACCCAGTGCGTTATCTCTCCAACCACAGCTCGGGTAAAATGGGCTATGCCCTGGCCGCAGCGGCAGTGGCTCAAGGCGCCCGCGTGACGTTGATTAGCGGGCCAGTAGCGCTTCCCACGCCTGCTGGCGTTACCCGTATTGATGTTGAATCCGCCGAGCAGATGCATCAAGAAGCCATGCGCCTGGCCCCTGAGGCCACGCTATTTATTGGCTGCGCCGCAGTTGCCGACTACCGCTCGGCCTCGCCTGCCGAGCATAAGCTTAAAAAGCAGGCCGATCGCGACACGCTGACGCTCACGCTGATCAAAAACCCGGACATTATTGCCGATGTGGCCGCCCTGCCTGCGGGCAAGCGCCCCATGGTCGTAGGCTTTGCCGCAGAGACGCAGCAGCTGGAGCAGTACGCCCACGATAAGCTTAATCGCAAAGGGCTTGATATGATTATCGCCAACGACGTCTCTCAGGCAGGCCTGGGCTTTGGCAGCAACGACAATGCGGCGCTGCTACTCTGGCGCACGGCGCAAGGCACCGAGCACCGCCTGGAAGCCCCTCAGCCCAAAACCCAGCTTGCGCAGGGCATCATTCGTCAGGCGCTGGCGTTGCTGTCTTTTTAATATCTCTTTTTAACACCTGTTTTTAGTACCTGTTTTGAAGACCTGTTTTTAATATCTCTTTTTTATGTTGGAGCCGTTCATGACTACCCGCCCCCGCCTGCAGTGCAAAGTGCTTGATGAGCGCCTGCATGACTATATGCCGCACTATGCGACCGAAGGCTCCGCCGGCATGGACCTGCGGGCATTGCTTGACGAGCCGCTGACGCTACAGCCTGGTGAATGCCAGCTCGTACGAACGGGGCTTGCCATCTATATTGAAGACCCGAGCCTTGCCGGGATGATTCTTCCCCGCTCGGGCCTTGGCCATAAACATGGCATTGTATTGGGCAATCTGGTGGGGCTGATCGATTCCGACTACCAGGGCGAGCTGATGGTATCGGTATGGAACCGAGGCCAGAGCGCCTTTACGCTGTCGCCATTTGAGCGGCTGGCGCAATATGTGCTCGTGCCCGTAGTGCAAGCCGAGCTTTCCATTGTAGATGCTTTTACTGACTCCACCCGGGGCAGCGGCGGCTTTGGCAGCACTGGCCGCCAATAACCGTACTGGCCATCAACACCGACAAGCGCAAGCCCGGCTAACATTACGTAGCACTAACATTACGTAGTAACAGGAAGAGCGAATGGACGTACCTGCTTCGATTTTTCGTGCTTATGATATTCGCGGCATCGTCGATAAAACGCTGAGCGAATCCACCACAGAATGGATTGGGCGTGCCGTGGGTGCTGAGGCGGCCGCGCGCGGCGAGCAAACCGTTATCGTTGCCCGGGATGGGCGCCTATCCGGTGAGCGCCTGCAAGCGGCGCTGATCCGCGGCCTGACAGCCGCTGGACGCGACGTTATCGATATCGGCATGGTACCCACGCCTGCGCTCTACTTTGCCACTCACACGCTGCCTGAGAGCCGCTCTGGCGTAATGGTCACCGGCAGCCACAACCCGCCAGACTATAACGGTTTCAAAATTGTTCTGGCCGGGGAAACCCTGTCAGGAGAAGCCATTGCCGCGCTTTTTGAACGCATTCAAGCCGGCGAGCTAACCACTGGCCAGGGCAGTGTTCGTCAGCACGATATTCGCACCCTCTATCTCACGCGCATTCTGGAAGATGTGCACGTCAAGCGGCCCTTAAAAGCCGTCGTGGATTGCGGCAACGGCGTGGCTGGCGAGCTTGGCCCGCAGTTGATCGAGCGGCTAGGCGTCGAGACCACAGCCTTGTTTGCCGATATCGATGGCCACTTTCCTAACCACCACCCTGACCCCGGCAAGCCTGAAAACCTGCAGGATCTGATCAAGAGCGTTCAGGCAACCGGTGCCGATATCGGGCTTGCCTTTGATGGCGATGGTGACCGGGTTGGCGTGGTCACCCCGCGCGGCAGAATCATTTACGCCGACCATCTGTTGATGGCCTTTGCCACCGACATGCTTTCGCGCAACCCGGGCGCCAAGGTGATTTTTGATATCAAGTGCACCGGCAATCTTGCCCGTGTGGTTAGCGAGGCTGGCGGCGAGCCTGAGATGTGGCGCACCGGTCACTCGCTGATCAAAGCGCGTATGAAGGAAACCAACGCTCAGCTGGGTGGGGAAATGAGCGGCCATATTTTCTTCAAAGAACGCTGGTATGGTTTTGATGACGGTCTTTACGCCGCCGCACGTCTGCTGGAAATTCTGGCGCTTTATAACGAAGATGCAGACGCCTTTTTTGACCGCTTTCCTCAGGATCTAAGCACGCCAGAAATCAATATAATCGTTAGTGATGAAGAGAAATTTGGCCTGATTGAAGCGCTTGCCCGCACGGGCGACTTCGGCGAAGGTATCAAAACCACGCTGGATGGCATTCGTATCGACTACGCCGATGGCTGGGGGTTATGCCGCGCCTCCAATACCACTCCGGCGTTAGTGATGCGCTTTGAGGGGAAAAATGCTGAAGCACTGGCGCGTATAAGGGAACGCTTTGCCAACGCCTTAGCACGCGTTGCGCCTACGCTTAAGATTCCCGAAACGCCGGTTTAAGCGCACTTTGGTAAGCGCAACACGATAATAATAGCCGTTAACCACGTACTATCTAAGCAAAAGAACACTGGACAAAAGAAAACAGTAAGCAAGGGACAACACTATGAATTCAGCCAGTCGCGACCCCCAGGTCGTTGTGGAGGTGCTTTCCGAGGCGCTTCCCTATATTCAGCAGTTTTCCGGCAAAACCGTCGTGGTCAAGTACGGCGGCAATGCGATGACGGAAGATACCCTGATCAACTCGTTTGCACGCGACATCGTGCTGATGAAAGAGGTAGGTATCAATCCCGTGGTCGTCCACGGCGGCGGTCCGCAAATCGGTAGCCTGCTGGAAAAGCTCAATATCGAATCGCGCTTTGTTAACGGCATGCGCGTGACTGACTCGCAAACCATGGATGTCGTTGAAATGGTGCTGGGCGGTTTGGTCAATAAAAGCATCGTCAACCTGATCAATCAAAGCGGCGGCAAAGCGATTGGCTTAACGGGCAAAGATGGCGCTCAGATACGCGCCCGCCAGCTGAAAGTCGAGCACCAGAGCCCGGAAATGACCGTACCGGAAATTATCGATATCGGTCACGTGGGTGAAGTTGAGTCGATCTCAACTGATTTGATCGAGATGCTCGCTGCCCGCGATTTCATCCCCGTGATCGCCCCGATCGGCGTAGATGGCGAAGGCCATAGTTACAACATTAACGCCGACCTGGTGGCTGGCAAATTAGCCGAGGCGTTAAATGCCGAAAAGCTGATGCTGCTGACCAACGTAGCGGGATTGATGAATGGCGAAGGCAAGGTATTGACCGGGCTAAGCACTCTGCAGGTAGATGCCCTGATTGCCGACGGCACCATCTATGGCGGCATGTTGCCCAAAATACGCTGCGCGCTTGATGCAGTGAAAAATGGTGTTAACAGCGCGCACATTATTGATGGGCGTGTGCCACACGCGGTGTTGCTGGAAATTTTCACCAACGCCGGGGTCGGCACTCTCATCACTGACGCGAGCTAACCGCGACGGAGGGCTAACGTCATGAGCGACGATCAAAAACCTCGCCGCCGCGAGCAGATTCTTCAGGCGCTTGCGTTAATGCTTGAAGAAGATAGCGGAAAACGAATTACTACGGCCGCCCTGGCGCGCCAGGTAGGCGTTTCTGAGGCAGCACTTTATCGCCACTTTCCCAGTAAAGCGCGGATGTTTGAAGGCTTAATCGACTTTATTGAAGAGAGTATTTTTGCGCGTATTACGCGGATTCTGGAAGACGTCCCTGAGGCCACCGCACGCTGCGGCACGATTCTGGCGCTATTGCTGGGCTTTGCCGAGAAAAACCCTGGGCTTGCTCGGGTGATGGGCGGCGACGTTCTGACCGGCGAAACGGCGCGTCTGCGCCAGCGCGTTCATCAATTGTTTGAACGCTTGGAAATGCAGCTAAAACAGATCATTCGCGAAGCGGAACTGCGCGAAGGCCGCCGCCCGAGCATTCCAGCACCGGCAGCCGCTAATTTGTTAATCACCCAGGCGGAAGGCCGCATCTCGCAATATGTGCGTAGCGATTTCAAGCGGCTGCCCACAGAACACTGGGAAGACCAGTGGGCATTTTTAGCCAGCCAACTACTGCGTGAAGTGCCCCAACCGGCTTAACTGCGCATGTGGCCAACAGCGCAGTTGGCCACTCTTTTTCGCTTATACGCTGCCTCGCCGCTGGCGAAGAGAGGCATTTTACATTCTCCCACCTAGCACAACATTGTAGTCGCCCAACTCTTCAAGTATTGCTTTAGCTATCAATTGAAGTAACAGGAATATCCATGGACTTAACGATTAGACAGGCGACTGTTGAAGATGCTGACGGGCTCGTTGATATTGGACGTCAGACTTATATTGAAACGTTTGCTGATTTCTATCCGCAAACGGTTATGAGCAAGTATCTAGACAAAGCATTTTCTGTCAGCCAACTGGAAAATGAATTAAAGCATACACAATCCCAGTTCTGGCTATTGGAAGTCGAGGGCCTATGCGCAGGCTATTTAAAGGTAAATTGGGGAAACGCTCAAACGGAGATGCAGGAAGAGTCAGGGCTAGAAATTGAAAGAATTTATCTCGCGCGCAAGTTCAAAGGAGCAGGATTCGGCAAGCGGCTTTTCGAGAAAGCCAGAGAAATTGCCAAAGCGCTTGATAGAACATATTTGTGGCTAGGCGTCTGGGAAAACAATCAACAAGCGATAATGTTTTATCAGTCGCGAGGATTTGTTGTCATCGGTTCGCATAATTTTCAGATGGGTGATATTTGCGATACGGACTACATAATGAAGCTAGAACTAACTCGCCAATAGCTGCTCTTAAGAACTTATCAACTTCCCTTTAATCTCTTAGACCTTAGGCAACCCAACCATCCACACTTCGGAGGCTGGCGATGGGCATACCGCCCATGCCATATCAACCACCTCGCCAAAGGAAGGCTTCTTTTGAATATTACCCACCTTGAACACGCGGTTATCGCGCTGATCTTTCAAGCCTTGCTTTGGCCGTTTGTGGGCCGCTGGGTGGCGGGCTCGTTGATTGTGGCGGTATTTTTAGGGCGTGAGATTGCTCAGCATGAATATGCGGGCGGCGGGGCCAATCAGGTTGGCTACTTTTATGGCTTATTCAACCACTGGTCGCTGGATTCATTTTTGGATTTCACGGCCCCGGCTCTCGCCTGTGCCTGTGTGGCGTCAATCATGCCGGGCAGCTGGCTGTGGAAATACATCAAAGCGCGGCGCCAAAAATAGCCATGCACACCTAGGCGGCCATAAAAAACCGGCTCTCTAATCGATAGAGGCCGGTTTTTTTCAAACGATGCAACGTTCTGGCGAGGCAAAGCTGACTATGTAGGCTTACGCCGCGATAGCATCGCCCATTTTTTGGCGCAGCTTTTTCATCGCGTTCTTTTCAAGCTGACGGATACGCTCGGCGCTTACGCCGTACACATCGGCCAAGTCATGTAATGTCGCCTTATTATCGGTGAGCCAGCGGCGCTGCAGAATATCCCGCGAGCGTTCATCAAGGCCTTTCAAGGCAAGCTGTAAACGGCGCGTTGAGTCTTCCTCAAAGTCGCTGTCTTCAAGCTTAGTCGCCGGGTCCGCTGAGGCATCATCCAGAAAATAAGCCGGCGCCTGGTAAGCGCTCTCTTCATCGTCGTTGGGCGCAGCATCAAAGCCTGCATCATAAGCAGATAGGCGCCCTTCCATATCGCGCACTACCTCGGGCTTAACATCGAGATCTTTGGCGATGGCATCGACTTCATCGTTATTCAACCAGGCAAGACGCTTCTTGGCGCTGCGCAAGTTAAAGAACAGTTTACGCTGGGCTTTGGTAGTGGCGATTTTAACGATCCGCCAGTTACGCAGCACAAACTCGTGAATTTCCGCTTTGATCCAGTGAACCGCAAACGAAACCAGGCGCACCCCTTGATTGGGATCAAAGCGCTTGACGGCTTTCATCAAGCCGACGTTACCTTCCTGAATCAAGTCAGCTTGGGGCAGCCCATAACCCGAATAACTGCGCGCGATATGCACCACAAAACGTAGATGCGACAGTACCAAGCGGCGTGCTGCCTCTAAATCGCCATCATCATACAGGCGGAAGGCAAGCTCGCGCTCTTCTTCAACAGTTAGCACCGAAATGCCGTTAACCGCTCGAATATAGCCGCCCAGGTCATGACCTGGAGAAAGCTGTCCCACCGGTAGAAGACTAGTGCTCATGTGCAGGTGGTCTCCCTTCAAACCTATCGTGGTTGACGTACGTGGTTGAAATCACTACGTGGTTGAAATCAAATCGTACGCCTCAATTAACAACTAAGACCTTACTGAAAAAGCAAGGTTCACTTGTTTCGTTTGGCATTTAACGCCAACATCCTTGGGCTAACTGTATCCAGGGTAATTAACCATTGTTACGGTTAGCGGACACCGGCTAATCACCTTAGCGTGGGCGAATGCTGGAAAGATGACGAGTTACTGCAAGCCAAGCGCCCAGCCAGCCTAGTAGCGTACTGCAGGATAGCAAAATTATAGAGCCTGTGATATCCAACTGTGGTAATGAAAAGCTTGCGCCGTAACTTGCGGCAAGCGCCGCCACAGGAAGCGATAGCCAGTGGTTGCCCAACCCCAGTAAACCTAACGATAAAATCCCGCCTCCCAAGCCATACCAGGCGCCACTGTATAAAAATGGTCGACGTACAAAGGCATGGGTCGCACCAATCAGCATTACCACTTCGATTTCCCGTCGCCGGCTTTCAACCGCCAGACGAATCGTATTGCCTACCACTAGCAGCACGCCCAGCCCAAACAGCATGCCTAGCGCTAACGCCACCCGCCGCCCAAGCGCTGCCAAATGGCGTAACCGCTCAACCCAAGCTAAATCAACCCTGACTTCATCGACTCCGGTCAGGGCTTCCAGTGTCATGGCCAGCTGTTGCATGGCCGCTGGTTCGACATCCTGGGGCCTAACCACAATACTCGCTGGGAGCGGATTGTCATCAAGACCTGCCAGCACATCATCCAACCCCAAAGACTGCTGGAACTCGGCCATGCCCTGCTCGGCACTGATCATACGCGTATCGAGGACCGCCTGCTCAGCACTTACCGCCTCTTCAATTCTTACCGCCTGAGCCGCATCGACGGACGTCGCCAGATAGACGGTGAGAGTGGCGCTTTCATCAAGCTCTGCATCCAATAATCGAGCGCTGTCCAGGGTTAGCCATAGCGCGGCGGGAAGCACCAACGCAATCGCAATCGCGAGCATGGTAAGCAGGTTGCCGACCGGATGGCGCACCAGCCGATAAAAACTGTCCCAGCTCATCGCCCGGTGGTGGCGCCCCCAGGCGCGCATGCGGCTTGAAAACCGGGTTTGCTGGGAGTTTGCCCCACGCCGTTTGGGCGCCTCCTGGCGTGGCACGGCCGCGCTACGCTTTGCCCGGGGTGCTGCGCCGGTTGGACGCCTAGGTGTCGTGGCACGCTTCATACGGCTCCCTCATCGCCGACCAGGCGCCCATCGCGCAGGCGTAAAATACGGTGCCGCAAGCGCGCAATCAAGGCAAGATCGTGACTTGCAATCATGACCGTCGTCCCGATGCGGTTGAAGTCCTCGAACAGCGCCATGATGTCTGCGGAAAGCTGCGGGTCCAGGTTGCCCGTCGGCTCGTCGGCAAGCAGCAGGGCAGGCTTATTAACGACCGCCCGGGCGATGCCCACCCGTTGCTGTTCACCGCCGGAAAGCTCGACAGGTAACGCTTTTTCACGATGGAGCAGGCCAACCTTATCAAGCGCAGCGCGGACACGGCGCGCCGTTTCCCGTGGTTCAATACCCTGAATTTCCAGCGGCAGTGAAACGTTGTGAAACACGCTTCTATCAAACAGCAGCTGATGGTCCTGGAAGACCACGCCTATCTGGCGCCGATAGAAAGGCACCTGGCTTGAGTGAAGCTGCGCGATATCATGCCCTGCCACGACAACTCGACCACGGCTGGGCTTTTCAAGGCGCATAATCAGGCGTAACAAGGAGCTTTTACCCGCGCCGGAATGGCCGGTTAAAAACACCATTTCACCGCGCTCCACACGAAAATCCAGGTGCGCCAGGGCTTCAAAGCGTCCTCCGTAGCGCTTACCGACGTGCTCAAAAGCGATCATGCGCTGGCATCATCCCCTTGGCGATCAAACAGCGCATTAACAAAGTCGTTGGCTTCAAAGGGGCGCAGATCATCCAGCCCTTCACCCACACCGATAAAGCGAATAGGGGTTTTGAGCTGCTTCGCCAGCGCAAAGATAATCCCGCCCTTCGCGGTGCCGTCCAGCTTAGTCAGCGTGATGCCGGTCACGGGAATGGCCTCATTGAACGTACTCGCCTGGGCGATAGCGTTTTGCCCGGTGCCAGCGTCCAGTACCAGCATCACTTCGTGGGGAGCGGTGCCATCAAGCTTTTGCATGACGCGATGGACCTTTTTTAGCTCTTCCATCAAGTGACTCTTGTTATGCAGGCGCCCTGCCGTATCGGCGATTAGCACATCTACGCCGCGCGCTTTGGCGGCGGCTACCGCATCGTATATGACCGAGGCGCTGTCGGCGCCGGTATGCTGAGCAATCACCGGCACGCTATTGCGCTCACCCCATACTTTAAGCTGTTCAACCGCCGCCGCACGGAAGGTATCGCCCGCCGCGAGCATCACGCTTTTGCCTTCACGCTGAAAGCGCTGAGTCAATTTGCCAATCGTGGTCGTTTTACCCACGCCGTTCACCCCAACGACCAGAATAACGAAGGGGCCATCCTGTGACTTATCCAGATCAAGCGGCGTTGCCACTGGCCCAAGCATGGCAGCTAACTCCTCCTGCAAGCCACGGTAAAGCGCTTCAGGGTTATTAAGCTCCTTGCGCGACACACGCTTCTCTAGACGCTCAATAATCTCGCTGGTTGCCTCAATGCCCACATCGGCCATTAATAGCTGAGTTTCCAAATCCTCTAGCAGCTCGTCATCAATCTGTTTTTTACCCAAAAACAGATCGGAAATACCGTCGGCTAAATTGGCGCGGGTTTTACCCAGGCCTGATTTAATCCGCGCAAACCAGCCCTGTTTTTCGCTCTTGGCAGCCACCGGCTTCTCTTGAAGCTCGGGCTTCTGCACAGGCTGGATCTCAGGTTCCGGCTGCACTGGATCGATTTCAGGTTCAGGAGCAGGTTCTGGGCTAATTTCTGGCGCAGGCTCCGGTTTGATCTCAGGCTCAGGCGGCTCCGGTTTAATCTCAGGCTCAGACGGCTCTGGCTTGATCTCGGGCTCAGACGGCTCCGGCTTGATCTCGGGCTCAGACGGCTCCGGCTTGATCTCGGGCTCAGACGGCTCTGGCTTGATCTCGGGCTCAGACGGCTCTGGCTTGATCTCGGGCTCAGACGGCTCCGGCTTGATCTCGGGTTCAGACGGCTCTGGCTTAATCTCAGGCTCAGACGGCTCCGGCTTGATCTCGGGCTCAGACGGCTTCGGTTTAATCTCAGGCGGAGCAGGCGCTGGCTCAATCTCTTGCTTGGCTTCCGGCGCGGTGTTTTCAGCGTCGGCTAGCGGCTTCTGCGGCGATTCATCAAGCAGCTCATCATCGTTGAGTTCCTGAGGGAGTTGCTTTTGCTGCTCCTGTTGGGAGTCGTGCTTTTTCTTACGCTTGAAAAAACCAAACATGGGTGTCATCCGACTTAAAAGGTGAACATTGTGACCATCCTACCACCGCCAACCAAGACTTTGGATAAGCAGCCCGCTACAATCCACTATATGACACGACAACGCTCCTCTCGCCCAAACACTCGTTCAAGTACTCATTCAGGTACTCGCTCAACCGCTTCCCGTGGTGCGCCCACCAAACAGCCCGGTAAGCTACGTATTATCGGTGGTGATTTTCGCCGTCGCCAGCTACCCGTGCTTGATCGCCCCGGCCTGCGTCCTACCCCGGACAGGGTGCGCGAAACGCTGTTTAACTGGCTAGGCCAGCAGCTATACGGCCAGCGCGTGCTGGACCTGTTTGCGGGCACCGGCGCATTGGGTATTGAAGCGCTCTCGCGCGGCGCGGCCCATGTTGATTTTATCGAACGTGACAGCAGCGTGGCGGCTTATATTACCCAAAATCTGGCGACTCTTGGCGCCACGCGTGGCCATGTGACTACCCGTGACGCTGAGGCTTTCCTTAACCAGTCTTCACAACCTTTTGATCTGGTTTTTCTTGACCCGCCCTTTAAGCAGGGGCTTGCCGCCAACTGCTGCAGCACTCTGGAAAGCCGCGGCTGGCTTACTCAAGACGCCATGATATATCTGGAAACCGAACGCGCCCTCACGCCGGTTATCCCGGCGAATTGGCAGTTACACCGCGAAACTCAGGCGGGGGAAAGCACCGCTCGGCTCTACCTGCGACAAACTCCCTAAACAGCGCTTGCCGATAATGGCCACGAGCGTTACGCTCGCCACATTCGCCCCTGTTGGCAAGCCTGTCGTTTGTTTTTATAACCTGTGTTTATAACCTGGAGATTTACATGAGTCTGGAACTGTTCAATCAGCTTGAGCAAAAAGTCACCGATACGGTAGACGCGCTAGAAATGATGAAGCTGGAAAACGAAGAGCTGCGCGATGAAAATGCCAAGCTCAAGCAAGAGCGTGAAGAGTGGGAACGCCGTCTGAACAGTCTGTTGAGCAAGTTTGAAACCAGCGATACGCCGAGCACCACTAGCTAAGCGTACGTGACAGCAGTACCGCGTCTTCCCACCCGGCGGTTCCCTGCACTGCCGGGTAGTAGCCTTTACGCAGCCCATCCACGCTAAACCCCCAGCGCTTATACAGGCTAATAGCGGCCACATTACCCGCACGCACCTCAAGCAGCACACGCTCACTTTGCCATTCGGCCGCTTTCTGCAGCACCGCGTTCATCAGCCCACCGCCCACCCCAAGGTGGCGATGCTCGGGCAGTACGCCAATCGCCTGCAGCTCAGCATCAAAGGGTAAGCGCGCGACGATGGCATAGCCCACCAGCTCCCCGGCTTGAATACACCCTAATACGCAGGTTGTCGCATCGGTTAAGGCCTCATGAAGCTGAGCATCACTGGCCCCGCTTTGGGCCTGCGCTTCAAGTGCCATCAACTGGGCAAGCTCGCTCTCCTGAAGCTCGTTTATCGTGCGCTCAGTCACGACTGCTTGGGCCTTTCTCAAGCGTCTGCCACTCTTGGCCAAGCACGTTTAAAGCAGGCCACCGTTCCCGCTTGGCCTGCGGATTCTGAATCAACCCGGCAAGCGACGGCCCTTGCCATATCGGCAGTGCCAGCGTTTGGCTGTGTGTTTGCTGAACGTTAAGCACCTGCCAAATCTCGTCGGCCTGTTGCGTCTCATGTTCGCCCCACCACAGCACACGCTCAAGCTTCCAGCCCTTCCTGCTTGCGCTACCCTCGATAAACGCTGAAAGCCCCTCGCGGGCTTCTTCAAGCGGCTCTGCGACTTCAAAAGCGTTGGCCATGGGCGGCCATTCAAACAGCATGATGCTAGGCAGTTCGCCCTGCTGAATGCTGGCAGCCTGCAAGATATTGCTTAGCAGCTGCTGCTCTTTAGGCGTGATATTGCCAGGGTGCAAACTCAGCCAGCGCTGGCCAATACACATGCAGGAAAGCGCAAAGCGCAGGGGCTTGGCAGAGGTTGCGGGTGTCGGCTTGGGCGCAGGCGATACTGCTTCTTTAACGGGCGGCTCAGCGACCGGCGGGACCTGCCCAAGCAGGGCCCGCACTGATAAAGGCGAAGCCTCAGGCGATGGTGCGCTTACCTCATCAGGTTTAGCTTCTTTGCGCGGCGGCGGTGCGTCATCAAGCACCGCTTGTAGGCGATCACGCGGAGGTGTTTTTTCCGGTGGCGTATCGTCCCACTCGCAGGCTTCGGTCGGCAGTGCATTCGGCAGCTGATAGCGCGACGCCCAGGCGGTAATGCCCATGGCGTCGAGGTAGTAGCGGCGGGCAACTTCTGGTGTCACTGGCCGCCGCCACGACAGTTAGGTGAATCAGGACGCTCACCGCCCCGCGTCTGCCATTCAACCGGTGTATATAGATGTAGCGCCAGGGCGTGGACCGGTCCGGACAGTTCGTCGGCCAGCAGCGCGTAGATTTTCTGGTGGCGCTTCACCGGCATTAAGCCGTCGAAAATATCGCTTACCAGCGTCACCTTAAAGTGGGTTTCGGAGTTGGCGGGCACGTTATGCATGTGGCTTTCGTTTTCCACACGCACTGCTTCAGGCGCTAACGCCGCTAACTTCTGCTCGATCTGTGCTTGCACCGTCATGCATGCTCTCCTCGGTATTTAACGTTTTTATTGTACGCGCTTACTGGCTGCCAGACGACGTCCGCCGCTCAACAAGTGCACGCCGGGCGACAGAAATTCTTGAAAGGCTTGCCAGCAGCGCCAGAAAAGACGTAGCGGCTCCCAGCCACAGGGTTACCTGAACGGCCAAGCCAAGCGCCAAAGCGGCGCCCACCATGGCAACCCCCAGCGACTGACCCACCGTGCGGATAGTACTCATAACGCCCGATACGTTGGCGCTACGCTCAGGGGGCAGACTGCCCATCATTTCGCGATTATTGGGCGGCTGAAACAGGCCAAAACCGATTCCGCACAGCGCCGTGCGCCAAAGGCTTTCCGCCACGCCCATGGTTTCATCCACCAGCGCCAGCGCGATTAATCCAGCAATCAACAGTCCAAGCCCGGCGCTTGAAAGCACGCTTGGGTTAATGCGATCGGCAAGCCGGCCCGCTAGTGGGCCCACCACCATAATGGCGAAGGGCCATGGGGTAAACAGCCAGGCGGTTTCCAGAGGCGTAAAGCCCATTTGCTCCTGATAGAAAAATGACAGCGCCACAAACGTCAGGCCCTGACCAATAAACGCAAGCCCTGACGCGGATACTGCAAGGGTGAAGCGCTTTTCAGCAAACACGCTAAGCGGCAGCAGCGGATATGGCGCGCGGCGCTGACGGGCAATAAAACCTGCAAAGCTTGCTACCGCCAACAGCACCCAGGCACCCACTTGCCAGAAAGGCGCCGCGTGGCCCACGGCATCCATGGCCAAAAAGAAGCTTGCCAGCATCAGCATGGAAAGCAGCGCACCTAAAAAATCGAAGCTGCCTTGGCGAGGCTTGTCCTTTGGCAGGGCCCGGTTCGCCAACCATAGCGAACATAGCCCCAAGGGTAGATTGAGCGCAAACAGCCACGGCCAATCGGCAAACGATAGAATTACCCCGCTAAGCGTGGGCCCTGCGGCATAGCCACCCGCCACGACCAGCGCGCTTAATCCCAAGGCGCTGCCCAGCAGACGCGAGGGAAAGATAGCCCGATAAAGCGCAGGGCCAATCGAGAGCGTGGCGGCAGCGCCCAGGCCCTGCAAAGCGCGAAACACCAGCAGCGCTTCCAGGTTACGGGAAAGCGCGGCACCCAGCGCGCCCAGCATGAAGGTGGTCAATCCAAACAGGTAAATATGCCTGCGAGTGACCAGCTCGCTAATCCCGGCAAATACCAGCAAAAACGCCGCGCACACCACCTGAAACATATTGGTGATCCATACCGCACGCGACGCCGATGCGTTTAGATCCGCGGCGATAGTGGGCAGGGCAAGATTAATCATGGTGGTATCCACCACCGCCATCAGCGTACCGGTAATTAGTGCCAGCACCGCTAACGCACGTTCAGGCCCGGGCAGGCCATCGTCTCCAGGACGGGTTTCAAACAGTCGCATGGGTGGGATGTTCCTAAAACGAAACGACTAACACGTTAAAACCGGCCTAAGCCGGTTTTAACGTGCATGAACGCAGCCGCCTGAATGCGGTTACGACATTAGCTAACGCCGTGCGTTAATCCTGGTCGTTGTCGAGCAGCAACGCATCATCAACATCAGAAATTTCAAGCGCTGTCTCATCATCCAGGTCGATGGCGAGATAGCTGTGCTCAATGCGCAGAAATTCCTGAAATAGGGCCCAGTTAAGCGTTTCCGGCCACTGACGTTCGTCCTCTTCCCAAGCGCGCAGCTCGGTCTCGAGAATTTCGGCAAAGCGGTCACGTACAAAGGTTTCAAGCGCTTCCGGGGTGTCCATCTCAGGGATAAGATAAACGGTACTTTCACGTTCGACGTCGTCCAGTGTCAGGTCGTCGTCTCCCATGGTGGGTTCCAGCGCATTGATCCAGTCCACAAAGGGCTGGGTCGGCCTGACGCTCAGAGCGGAGCGGTTAAGCAGTTTCATGGGATTCTCCTCGCCGTCGAAACGTTGACCATTATGGGCGCTAAAACGCGCCCTTACCAACTTTTAGTCTACTTCGGGACGCATCGCCGGAAACAGCAGCACATCACGAATGGAGGCACTGTCGGTAAACAGCATTACCAGTCGGTCGATACCGATGCCCTCACCCGCCGTAGGCGGCATGCCATATTCCAGGGCACGCACGTAGTCTGCATCGTAGTACATCGCCTCTAGGTCGCCCGCCTCTTTCTCGGCAGCCTGCTCACGGAAGCGCTCGGCCTGGTCCTCGGCGTCATTCAGCTCCGAGAAACCGTTGGCAATTTCACGCCCGCCCACAAAGAACTCGAAGCGGTCGGTGACAAATGGGTTGGCATCGTTACGTCGCGCCAACGGGCTGACTTCGGCCGGGTATTCGGTAATGAAGGTTGGCTGGTCGAGCTTGTGCTCGGCTACTTCTTCAAAAATTTCCGTTTGGACTTTACCCAGTCCCCAGCTGTCCTTGACCTTGATGCCCAGTTTCTGGGCGGTTGCACGCGCCGCCTCCAGGCTATCCAGATCCGCATCGCTAATGCCGTCGCCATGATCCAGAATCGACTGCTTGAGCGTCAAACGCTTGAACGGCTGGCCAAAGTCGTAGCTTGCGCCCTGATATTCAAGCGTTGTGGTGCCCAGCACTTCTTCGGCTGCGGTACGCAGCATCGCCTCGGTCATGTCCATCAGGTCGTTATAGTCGGCATACGCCCAGTAGAATTCGACCATGGTGAATTCAGGGTTATGCCGCGTCGAAAGCCCTTCGTTACGGAAGTTGCGGTTGATTTCAAACACCTTCTCGAAACCACCCACCACTAGCCGTTTGAGATAAAGCTCCGGCGCAATACGCAGGTACATGTCCATGCCCAGCGCGTTGTGGTGGGTAACAAAGGGGCGCGCCGTGGCACCGCCAGGAATCGCCTGGAGCATAGGCGTTTCCACTTCCATAAAGCCACGCGTTTCAAAGAAACGGCGCATGGAGCTGATCACCGCCGCCCGTGTCTCAAATGCCTTGCGCGACTGCGGGTTCATGATCAGATCGACATAGCGCTGACGATAGCGCGCCTCTTGATCCGTCAGGCCGTGGAATTTATCCGGCAATGGACGCAGGCTCTTGGTCAGAAGCTGGGCATCGACCATCATCACGTACAGATCGCCCTTGCCGGATTTATGCACCGGACCACGCGCCGCCACGATATCACCGATATCCCAGCCCTTGATGTCTTCAAGCACATCCGCCGGCAGGCCTTTTTTATCCACGTAAAGCTGGATCTGCCCCGCCACATCCTGAATAACAATAAACGGGCCGCGCTGGCGCATAACACGCCCCGCCACCGACGCCTGGTGGTCCAGCGTCTCCAGTTCGGCTTTGTCTTTATCGCCCAGCAGGTCTTGCAGCTCGACGGTCAGGCTATCGCGGCGAAAGTCATTTGGGAAAGCGCTCTTCCCTTGCTCTGCGGCCAGCTCACGACGCGCGGTGAGCTTGGCGCGACGCTCGGCAATAAGATGATTTTCGTTTTCAGGAGAAGACGCGTCTTGGTTAGCCATGGGGCACCCTATTCATGTTCGAACGCTAAAAAGATTACAAACCTTGCTTGAGGCTGGCGACGATAAACTGATCTAAATCACCGTCGAGGACCTTGTCGCAGTTGCTGGACTGTACGCCGGTGCGCAAATCTTTAATGCGCTGGTCATCAAGCACGTAAGAGCGAATCTGGCTGCCCCAACCGATATCGGCTTTGGAGTCTTCTGCCTCTTGCTTGGCGGCATTACGCTTTTGCATTTCATGCTCCCAGAGCTTCGCCTTTAACTGTTTCATAGCAAAGTCACGGTTAGCATGCTGGCTGCGCTGGTTCTGACACGCCACTACAATCCCGGTAGGCTCATGGGTGATCCGCACCGCCGAATCGGTGGTGTTAACGTGCTGACCGCCTGCGCCGCTGGAGCGGTAGGTATCAACGCGCAGGTCCGAGGGATTGATCTCGACCTCGAAGCTGTCGTCGACTTCCGGTGACAGGAAAACCGACGCAAAAGACGTATGACGGCGGCCGCCGGAGTCGAACGGGCTTTTGCGCACCAGTCGGTGCACGCCGGTTTCAGTGCGCAGCCAACCAAAGGCGTGGTCGCCCTGAACGTGAAGAGAAGCCGACTTGATACCCGCCACTTCACCGGCGGAAATTTCGGTTATTTCAGCCTTGAATCCGTGGCTTTCTGCCCAGCGCAGGTACATACGCAGCAAAATATTGGCCCAGTCCTGAGCTTCCGTACCGCCGGAACCCGACTGAATGTCCAGGTAGGCGTTGTTTTCATCCATCTCGCCGGAAAACATGCGCCGAAACTCAAGCTTTTCAAGCGCTGTCTGAAGGCCATCAAGCTCTTTGCGCACTTCTTCAACCGTGCCTTCGTCATCTTCCATTTCGGCGAGTTCTAAAAGGTCACGGCTATCGCCAAGGCCCTGTTCCAGTTCGTCGATAGTGGCAACGATCGCTTCGAGTGAAGAGCGCTCTTTACCCAGCTTTTGCGCATAGGCTGGGTCGTTCCAGACATTCGGGTCTTCAAGCTCGCGAGAGACTTCTTCTAGCCGATCTTTACGCTCGGCATAGTCAAAGATACCCCCTAAGAACGTCTGTCCGCTCAGACAGGTCCTTGATCTGGTTATGTATCGGGTTGGTTTCCAACATGGATCGCCCTGGCCTTGGTCAATATGACACGGTTCAAAAGAAAGATGCGCCGCGATGGCGTCTTGGCTGGATGTTCCAAGCCAGCACCACAGCGGCGAAATTCTGAGAACGCATTGTAACGAAACCTGGCGCTTCTCGCATCCATCACCATATACCGCCCATGATTAAACCCGGCTTTTGCCGGGTTTAAGGGGATCATCTTATTAACGCTTAAAGCGCAGGTTTAAAAACGCTGTTTTAGAAACGATGTTTTAAAAACGATAGGTTAGCTGGGCACCAAAGCCATGGGCTTCGTTTTTATAGTCCGCCGAGTAAGTTGCGCCGCCCACCGGCACACCACCGGTTGCAGGGCTTGCCAGCAGATCGCTACGCTCTTGCTCAAGCGAGGTACTACGCTCGGTCAAGTAGGAGTAGGCGAAATCAAGCGTCATATCAGGCGTTGGGCTCCAACCGGCCCCCAGGGAGAATATCCGCCGGTCATCCGAGGGGATGCGCACGCTGCGGTCCTCATCGTTGGTAGGTGTGTAATCCAGCGTCACCCCGGCCCGCAGCGCGAGCGTTGGCGTCAGCTGATACTCACCGCCGGTCGCAAACGCCCAGGCATTGGAGTAGTTCTGAGGCTCTTGGGTAATCGTATCGCCTGCGCCGCCCTGCACTAGAATCTGGTCAAAGTGGCTCCAGCGCACCCAGGAGGCGCCAAACATCAACTTCAAACGGTCGGTCATTTGCTGAGTCAGCGAGAAGTTGACCGTTTCAGGCGTGGTGAGATCTAGGCTCGCACTGTCATCAGCGCGTACCACATTACCCGCCGGGTCACGGGCAACAAAGGAACCTTCCAGGGTGTAATCGACTTTCGAGCGGTAGGTTAAACCGAAGGTGGTCTCCGGCACGGGCTGGTAAATCACGCCTAGATTGTAACCCCAGGCTTCGTCTTCGCCCTCGACGCGTGAATCGATATCACCGGCGGCATTGAATCCGGCACTGGAAGGCAGCTGACGGCGCAGCTCGCCGTCGACCTTGTTATAAGTAACGCCAGCACCCACGGCCCACTGATCGTTTAAGCGGTAAGAGACGGTCGGCTGAGCAGACATGACCGTGACTTCGGTGTAGTCGCCAAAATAGCGGCCCTGAAAGTTGCCTTCATACTCGGTTTTAGAGCCAAATGGGGCATATACACCAAACCCGAAAGCTAATCGGTCAGTCACCGGCTGGGCATAGAAGGCAAACGGCACCAGAGTGCCTGGCACCATATCGCCATCACTGCTGCCGGGAATACCGCCAACAGGTATCTGCGTTCCCGTCGGCGCACCGCCAGTAGCTACGCCTGAATCCAGGGTGCGGCTCGCCTGGACATTATCAATATCGGTATTAACGTTTAGATAGGTGCCACCTACCGTTACCTGCGCGCGATCGAGAAACGACATACCCGCCGGGTTGCCGTACACAATCGTTGCGTCGTTCACATTGGAGCTACGCCCGGCATGACCATAGCCCTGACCACTAACGCTCTGTTCGTTAACCTGGTAGCCGCCGGCGTTGGCTGTACTGGCGAATACAGCTGTAAAGGCAGCGGCTGAAACCGCAGCTGCTAGCGTGAGCTTATTAAATTTATTATTCATGGTTAGCCTCTTGTCCCAATGATCCTGCGGATGGGTGCATCCGCATCCGCTTGCGCTTATTTGTCTGCACTTGTTTTTGTAACTAGGTTTTTGTATCTAGCGTTTTTATACCTCGATCTTACCTCTCAGTTTTGGCCTAAAGTGACCTTGGGTTCAAGGGGCAAACGAGCGTTTTATTTTGTTTTCTGCTTATACATTAGTCGCACGAGCGTTTTAAATCGTTGTTTTAGTCGTTTTAAGTCTTTTTAGGGAATATTTTAAGTACCCCGCTTGACCTATGTGTAACCCACAGGTTTTACACTTATGCTATTCCAACCGCTTAATCGGTCACGGGATTAATGCCAAGAGGAGTGCGCCATGAAAGTTAGCGAGCTTGCTAAATACGGCGGTGTTACCGCAGAGACGGTACGTCATTACACCCGCGAAGGTTTGCTTTCCCCAAAGCGCCACCCGGATAACGGCTATCAGCTTTTTTCAAGCACTGACCTTGAGCGGCTGCACTTTATTCAGCGGGCACGCAAGCTGGGGTTTAGCGTAGCGGAGATACGCGACATTCTTTTGCATGCCGACCATGGCGACTCGCCCTGCCCTCTGGTGCGCGATCTGCTGGCTAGCCGCCTACCGCAAATCCGCGCGCGCATTGCCGAACTTGAAGCGCTGGCCCAGCGCATGGAGCAGGCGCTGGTGAGTTGGCAGCATATGCCGGACGGCACGCCGGATGGGCATAGCCTGTGCCGCCTTATCGAAAGCTTCCCCGAAGAGTCAGCCACTCAGGAGGCGTTATGAGCGTTACCCCCGATGCGCGCCATGTGGCGCTTCGCACCGTTGCCGGCATGAGCTGCCAGGGCTGCGTTAAGCGTATGCGCGAGGCGATTCAGACAGAAGATCCAGCGGCTGAGGTGGTGGGCACCCCGGCTGAAAAACGCCTTGAAGTTACCACCTGTCTGGACGACACCCGCCTGAACGATACGCTGGAAAAAGCCGGCTACCCGGCCAGCAGCGAACCCGCCTCGCCGGCAGCGCCTGAAGCACCGCCAGAAGCAGCTGATATATCGACCACGACGGGGCAACGCCCCAACATACGCCTGGCGATTAGCGGCATGACCTGCGCCAGCTGCGTTAAAAGCGTTCAGAATGCCTTGGAAAATACTCAAGGTGTGGAAGCCGCCAGCGTCAACTTCGCGACCCACACTGCCCAAGTGGTGGGCAGTGCCGATGCGCAAGCCCTTATCAAAGCGGTCGCCTCAGCTGGCTACACGGCTGAGCCCATTGTGGATATGCGTGAAGCCGAACGCGTTCGCGCCGAGCAGGATGCCGCCACATATCGCCAGCGGCTGCGAGGCAGCGCCATCGCGCTGGCACTGGCCATTCCACTGATGCTCAGCATGTTTATCTATCATCCTCACGTCATGGGCCTGGGCAGGGTTTACTGGCTGGTAATTGGCGTCTTGACCCTGGGCGTGCTCGCGTTTCCAGGCCGCCATTTTTTTGTTAGCGCGTGGAAGAATCTCAAACGCCATCAGGCCAATATGGATACGCTGGTGGCGATGGGCACGGGTACCGCTTGGCTCTACTCCATGGCGGTGGTGCTGTTTGCGCCCTGGCTGCCTGAAATAGCCCAGGGCATTTATTTTGAAGCCTCAGCGATGGTGGTTGGACTTATCCTACTGGGGAACGCCATGGAGCTTCGCGCTCGTGGGCGTACCAGCAATGCGTTAAAGCGCCTGCTTGATTTGCAAAGCCGCACGGCACGCGTCATTCGCGACGGCCAGGAGCAAGAGGTAGACGTGGATGAGGTGCGTGAAGGCGACCAACTCCGCGTACGCCCCGGTGAGCGCTTACCCGTCGATGGCGAAGTTACCGAAGGCCAGAGCCATATTGATGAGTCCATGCTGACCGGCGAGCCGCTGGCGGTCAGTAAGCAAACCGGCGATGACGTCAGCGCTGGCACGGTCAATGGCCAGGGCGGGCTGGTTTACCGCGCGACCCGTGTGGGCCGCGATACCCGGCTTGGGCAAATCACCGAGCAGGTCGCCAGCGCCCAGAATTCGCGTCCGCCGATTGGTGAGCTGGCGGATAAGGTATCGAGCATCTTCGTGCCGTCCGTCATCATTATTGCCGTACTGGCGGCACTAGCGTGGTTTAACGTTGGCCCTGAGCCACGCGTGATTCATATGCTGGTGGCGGCCACCACCGTGCTGATTATTGCCTGCCCCTGCGCACTGGGCTTGGCTACCCCCATTTCCACCATGATTGGCGTGGGCAAGGCCGCCGAACAGGGCGTGCTGGTAAGAAGTGGCGAAGCGCTACAGACCGCCAGCAAATTGACCACGCTGGTAGTCGATAAAACCGGCACGCTCACCGAAGGCAAACCCAGCGTCACCGAGGTGCAGCTGTTTGGCATGGATAAAACCACTGCGCTGGGCCTGGTTCATGCCCTGGAGCGCGGTTCTGAGCATCCGCTGGCAACAGCCCTTATCGCTTACGCGGAAGCGCAGGGCGCCGCGCCTGCCGAGATTCAAGGGTTTGAAAGCGTTACGGGCGGTGGCGTAAAAGCCGAAACTCGCGATGGCAAAGCGCTGCTGCTGGGCAATGCGCGCCTGCTTGAAGGTAGCGGCGTCGATCTTTCGCCTGCTCAGCAAGACGTCCACGCACTGCAAAACAAGGCGCGTACGCTGGTGTATCTGGCAGTGGATAATCAGCTAGCGGCGCTATTCGGAATTAGCGACCCGTTACGCCACGATGCCGTCGCGGCGGTTAAACGCCTGCAGCAGGATGGCCTGAACGTGGTCATGCTGACCGGTGATAATCAGCATAGCGCCGCGGCGATTGCCCGCGAAGTGGGTATTACGACGTTCAAAGCGGGCCTGACACCCGAGGACAAGCACGCCGAGATTGAGCGTTTACAGCAGGCGGGAGAAATCGTAGGCATGGTGGGCGACGGCATTAACGATGCCCCGGCGCTGGCGCGTGCCAACGTTGGCTTTGCGATTGGTCAGGGGACGGATATTGCCATGGAAAGCGCGGGGATCACCCTCATGCGTGGGTCACTTCATGGCGTGGCCTCAGCGATTGAAATCAGCCGTGCCACGCTTGCCAACATCAAGCAGAACCTGGTCGGCGCCTTTGGCTATAACGTGCTGTGCATCCCAATTGCGGCAGGCTTGCTCTACCCGGTGACCGGCATGCTGCTTTCACCGATTATCGCCGGGGTCGCCATGTCACTCTCCTCTATCACCGTGGTGAGTAACGCCAACCGCCTGCGGTTCTGGAAGCCCACTCAACAGGAGGCCTCATGAGCTTACTAGTTAACGCAGCGGGCTTTGGGCTAATTGCCCTGGTCGTCTGGTGGTTCTGGCTAAGTTAACGGCTTGCGCCAACGCGCCTACCTAGCGGTAAGCGCCTTTTTTATCCAAAACGATTTTTTTACAAATCTTAAGACGTCACCCATAATGACATAAACATATGTCTCTATGGGTGACAGTGATGAGTTTTGAAATAAGCAGCATCGTCAATCGTGAAGGCTTTATCATCGCCGACGCGCTTCTTTATGAGCTGCATATCACTAAGCGTGAGTTCGCACATGCGATTGGGCTGAGCCACAGCGCTATCATCCGCAAGGATCGCCTGCATGCCGTTTCTACTCAGCAACGCTTACGCCAAACGATGGAAATCCTCAAACGCATTG
Organism: Halomonas sp. AOP7-B1-5; assembly: GCF_052353045.1. NCBI lineage: Bacteria > Pseudomonadati > Pseudomonadota > Gammaproteobacteria > Oceanospirillales > Halomonadaceae > Halomonas > Halomonas sp. AOP7-B1-5. Next base: position 85,499 of record NZ_JBQTDC010000007.1, read on the forward strand.
AGCCTTGGGCAGGGTCGATAAGCGCTGCATGGTCCTGGTACCGCACCCACCCCATTGCGCCCTTGGGCGACCTCACCGCAGAAGAACTGGTCAGCCACGGTCGGGCGAATGATGTTCGTACTTATCTCTCGCACATTGCCGAGGGGGGTTATGCGTGAGCCTGCGGGAATTCGGCTTTCAATACCAAGGGATCGTCTACCGAGGTCATAATCCAAGGTGGCAGCATGCGCCAGCATCAGGAGAAGGCGCTGCTCGCAATGGAGGCCGCTGGAACCCTGCTGGCCTGCCCGCGCTTTATACCAGCGAACGTTTTGAAACGGCTTGGCTTGAAGCACAGCAAGGCTTCCCCTTCAAAACGCAGCCGCTAACGCTCTGTAGCTACGAGGTAGATTGCGGCCCGATTCTCGACCTGTGTGACTCAGCTATTCAAGCGCGCGTGCGCGCCCACCCAGCGACCTGGATACAAGAAGCCTGGTTAGATAAGAAGATAAGACGCGACCCCGTTATTGCCTGGGAAATCGCTGAGCGGTTGATCAACATGGGCTTCACTGGCATTCGTGTGCCCTCACAAGCGAAGGGGGCAACCAACCGAGATGTTAATATCGTTTTCTGGAAATGGTCGCACCAGGTGCCTACTAAGGTCTGCGTGATAGACGATGAAAAACGCTTGCCCGACGCGCCCCAATAGGCAGCTTGAAGAGTGGTGATTGCCAATTAAAGCGGCCATTCAACTCACGCCGATATACCGCCCCGGCTTATGGTTCAGGGCGATGATCAAGTTCAGTGTCAGCGCCCCCAGCACCGAGTAGCCAACGCGGTCTAACGGTAGCTGGGTAAGCGCCACCAGCAAAATCACCCCGTCGATGCCTAGCTGCACATAGCCCGCTCTCAGGCCGTGGCGGTCCTGCAGGTAGAGCGCCAGAATGTTAATGCCGCCAAGGCTTGTACGGTGGCGAAACAGCATCAGCATGCCAATGCCCATCAATGCCCCGCCCATGAGTGCCGCGTAGAGCGAAGGCACGCTTTCAAACTGCACCCAGCCCTGGGTTAATTCAGAAAATAGCGATACCAGGCCAATGGCGATAAACGTGCGCAGCGTAAAGCTCCACCCCATACGCTTGATCGCCAGGTAGTAAAACGGCAGGTTGATGGCAAAAAACCACAGCCCAAACCCCCACTGCGTCACGTAATTAAGCAGCAGCGCCAAGCCCGCAGTGCTGCCCGTTAGCAGCACCGCTTGGGTATAAAAAGTAACGCCGAGTGCCACGAAAAACGTGCCCAGCAGCATCGCCATCACATCCTCATATAGGCGGTGCGGGTCGTTGGGTAAATCTTCCATGCGCATTAAAACGCCCTTATGAAGTGTGACGGAGTGATGAACCGGGGTGATGTACGAGTTTTAAACTGTGCTGGCGTGTTCAACCATCAACTGCAACGACTCCCGGCCCCGCCAGCGGTTACGGTTAAGCTTGTAAGCGCAGTGCAGCGTATCGCCGATGGCGAACGCGGGCAGCTCGCCTGGAGTCAGGGCGCGAAACCAGATCGCTTTGCAGGTGATGGCGCCCATGGAGAGTTCGAGCATCAAGTGCGCGCCATCAGCACCCACCGGGCGAAGCGCCTCGACGATAAAACGCCCTTCAAAGAGCGGTGCGTCAAATTCACGCCCATAGGGGCCCAGAGCGTCAATTTCTTCAAGCGTTGCCAGCGAAAGCTGCGCGGTGGAAAGCTCGCCGTCCGTCCATAGCCTGGGATAGAGCGAACGCCCCTCCAGCTGTTCCGCCACGGCCTTGAGAAACGCTTGTTTAAACACGTCCAAGTATTCGCGAGGGACACCCACTCCGGCAGCACCGCTGTGCCCACCAAAGCGTGGTAGCGCCTCTGGGGCCAGTTCAAAGGTACGCTGCAGCGCATCGCGCAAGTGCAAACCATCGATTGAGCGCCCGGAGCCGGTGAGCATATTGGGCGCCGCCGCCTGTGTCAGCACCAGCGCAGGGCGCCCGTAAGACTGCACCAGCCGGGAGGCCACAATGCCTTGAACGCCGGGGTGACCATCTTCCAGAAATACCACCACGGCAGGCTCATCGGCGATCAACGCACTGGCGGCCAGCGCCCGCGCCTCTTCGGCCATATCCGCCTCAATCGCCTTACGCGACTGGTTATCCTGGTCCAGCACTTCGAGCTGACGGTTAGCGACGGCGTCGCTTTCGGCCAGCATGAAATGCAGTGCGGCGTAAGGGTCATCCAACCGCGAGCGCGCATTGATCCGCGGGCCCATCTGAAAAGCCAGGGTTTCGGCATTGAACGGCACGCTATCTGCGCCCAGACGTGCGGCCATGGCGCGCCAGCAGGCGGCGTCCATGTGGTTGATCAGGGTTAACCCGTAGCTCACTACGGCGCGGTTAGCCGGGCTTCCACCCAGCGACACACAGTCCGCCACGGTGCCCAGCGCCACATAGGAGAGCCAGGGCGAAAGCTTGGGCGTAGCGCTGGGCAGTGCGCCCCACTCCACCAATACGCCACGCGCCAACGACATCAACAGCCACGCCACCATGCACCCGGCGATGGTTTTATCCGGGTAGGCGCAGTCCGGGCGGGTCGGATTCACGCAGGCGTAGGCCGACGCGGGCGGGCCTTCCAACGGCAGCGCGTGGTGATCACTGACCACTACGTCAATGCCTGCCGCTTTGAGTCGCGCGATACGTGGCTCGTCGCTACTTCCGCAGTCGGCAGTAATCACCAGGGTCGGGAATGGCTTGAGCGCCAGCGTGCGCTCAACCAACGGCAAGCTGATGCCGTAGCCATCGTGAATACGGTGGCCAATCAGGCTGTGCAGTTTGTGCTCGGGCACACCAAACAGCTCAACCAGCGTGCGGCGAATGACGACGTGAGAGGTAATCCCATCCACATCGTAATCGGTCAGAATCCCGATGGATTCACCCTCCGCAACAGCCTGAGCAATACGTTCGGCGGCACGGCGCCCATCGGCAAGCTTTTCCGGGTGAGCCAGATAGCGCAGGCTGGGCGTTACCAGCGGAGCAAGCTCGCCCTGATAGCCGGGCAGCCGTGAGGCCAGAAGGCGCGCCTGAAGCTCGCTCAAGCCTTGTGCCTGGGCACGGGCGTAGACAGCCTCGTCCAGTGGACGAGGCTCCAGCTTTAGCTGCGTAGTGTGCTGAGGCGTAACGGGCTGATTGGCATCTGGCAAAGCAGTCATCATGCGTTAACGGCGGTTATCCGCAACAAACTGCTGTACGGCGCTCAGCTCAGCAGGCAGTACCGTGTAGCGCTCTTCACGCTCCAGTAGATCATCCATATGCGTGGGCAGGGGTACGCCCTGGAAGCCTGCTTTTACCACCGCTTCAGCAAACTTGGCCGGATGCGCGGTGGCAAGCGTTATCATCGGCGTTGATTGATCAGCGCGGACACGTTCAGCAGCGCGGTAGCCCGTGGCGGTATGCGGGTCGAGCATTTCGCCGGTACGGTGATGCGCTTCGCGAATGACTTCCAGAATGGTGTCATCGTCCACACTAAAGCTTGAGAACTTCTCACGCAGCTTGGCAAGTGGCGCATCGGCAAGCGCGGTGGGCTCTTGCTGAAAGCGCTCCAGCAGTGCCGCCACGGCCATGCCATCACGGTCGTAGGCATCAAACAGAAGACGCTCGAAGTTCGACGACACCACGATATCCATGGAAGGCGCGAGCGTTGCCTCAAGCTCCTTCTTGGAGAAGTCGTTGGCGGCAAGCGTGCGGTGCAGAATGTCGTTGGAGTTGGTGGCGATGATGAACTGCTTGACCGGCAGCCCCATCTTGTACGCCATGTAGCCCGCAAACACGTTGCCGAAGTTGGCCGACGGCACGCAGAAGCTGACGTCGCGATGCGGAGCACCCAGCGCGACACCTGATGCAACGTAGTAAACGATTTGCGCCATGATGCGCGCCCAGTTGATCGAATTGACCGCCACCAGGCGCGTGCCGTTCAGGAAGTCCTGATTGGCAAAGCTTGCCTTGACCATGGCCTGAGCATCGTCAAAGTTGCCTTCAATGGCCACGTTGAACACGTTGTTGGCCAGTACTGACGTCATCTGACGGCGCTGCACTTCAGACACCCGCTTGTGCGGATGCAGAATGAAGATATCCAGATTGTCGCAGTGGCGACAGCCTTCGATGGCGGCTGACCCGGTATCGCCCGAGGTGGCACCCATGATTACCGCGCGCTCGCCACGCTTTTTCAAAAAGTGATCAAGCAGGCGGCCCAAAAGCTGTAGCGCGACGTCTTTAAACGCCAGCGTCGGGCCATGGAACTGCTCAAGCAGAAAGTGATTGGCGTCGAGCTGCTTGAGCGGCACCACCGCATCGTGGGTGAAGGTGGCGTACGCTTCGGTCACGATGGTGCGGAAAGTGTCGTCGTCGATCTCGCCGTTCACAAACGGCTTCATAACGCGAAAGGCAATCTCAGCGTAAGAGAGCCCGGCCATATCGGCCAGCGCTTCTTTCGAGAGAGAGGGCAGCTCTTCCGGCACGTAAAGGCCACCGTCGCTGGCCATACCGGTTAGTACGACTTCTTCAAACGAGAGCGCGGGCGCCTGCCCACGCGTACTGATATAGCGCATAGTGGGTTACTCCCCTTCGCTCAGGCTTTCCACGCGGATGCGTGTCACTGGCCCGGCGATATCGGCCATCGCTTCGATTTCGCGGATCGCTTCGTTCATCTGCTTCTCTTTAGTACGATGCGTCAGCAGAATAATCGGCACCAGCTCGCCTTCGGTCGCCTCTTTCTGGATCAGCGCCTCGATCGAGATGCCTTGTTCGGCAAGGATAGTGGCTACGCGCGCCAACACGCCGGGACGATCCACCGCCAGCAGGCGCAGGTAATACGCCGTGATGATGTCTTCCATAGGCATAATTGGCAGCTGGCTGACGTCTTCGTCAATACCGCTGAATGCCAGATACGGCACGCGGTAGTGATGGTCAGTGGAGATATCGCGAGCTACGTCAAGCAGATCGGCAACCACGGCAGAAGCTGTTGGTTCAGCACCCGCACCGGCACCGTAATAAAGCGTAGGACCGACCGCGTCGCCCATGATAGCGATGGCGTTTTTGACGCCGTGCACGTTGGCCAGCAAACGCTCTTTGGGGATCAGCGTGGGGTGAACGCGCAGCTCAAGCCCCTGATCGGTGCGTTTGGAAATACCCAGGTGCTTGATGACGTAGCCCAGGTTATCGGCCTGCTCAACATCTTCAGCAGTAATCCGTGAAATGCCTTCAGTGAAGGCTTTCTCGAACTGAAGCGGCACGCCATAGGCAATCGAGGCCAGAATGGTCAGCTTGTGCGCCGCATCGATACCTTCCACGTCAAACGTGGGGTCGGCCTCGGCGTAACCCAGTGCCTGCGCTTCGGCAAGCACGTCTTCAAAGGCCCGGCCTTCGTCGCGCATATGGGTCAAAATAAAGTTGCCGGTACCGTTAATGATACCTGCCACCCACTCGATACGGTTGGCACCCAGGCCTTCGCGCAGCGATTTGATCACAGGGATACCGCCTGCAACGGCGGCTTCAAAGGCCACAATAACGCCCTTTTCATGGGCGGCCTTGAAGATTTCGTTACCGTGAACGGCAATCAACGCCTTGTTGGCCGTCACTACGTGCTTGCCGTTGGCAATCGCGGTCAACACCAGCTCGCGGGCCATGTCGTAGCCGCCGATCAATTCGACCAGCACATCAACGTTAGGGTTATTAGCCACCTCGAAAACATCGGTGGTTGTGTTAATACCGGTAATATCGCAGTCAGGATGGATACTGCGATGAGCCACCTGCTCAATAACAATAGGGCGGCCTGCACGGCGTGCAATATCATCAGCGTTGCGCGTCAACACATTGAACGTGCCGCCACCAACCGTGCCTAGCCCACAAATGCCTACTCTTACCGGTTTCAAAATACATCCCCTTTCGTATAGGGCGCATAAAGCGCCCGGTCTTAAATCAGTGTCTCAGCGTCATCGTGATATAAACGACGATTCTATTTAGATAAAACTTACTTGGATAGAACTTACCTGGATAGAACTTACTTAAATAGGCTTACGCGTCGCCCAAGCCTAACATGGCAGCAAGCCTTTCTGGCGGTACAAAACCAGGTACCAGCTGACCGTTAGGCAGAATAATCGCTGGCGTGCCCTGAATACCAAGCGACATGCCTAACTCATACTGCTCGGCGACCGGATTATCACAGTCAGACGGGCCAGTTAGCGCTTGGCGCTGCTGAGCACGGGTCATGGCTTCGCTTGAATTACTCGCACACCAAGCCTGTTGTAGCGAGGTCGCCGCTGCGCTACCCATTCCCGCACGCGGGAAGGCCATATAGTGTACCGCAATACCGCGCTCATTAAGCTCAGGCACAGTTTCGTGCAGACGCTCGCAATACGGGCAGGTCGGGTCAGTAAACACCACGACGGTTGCTTTGGGCTCGTCCACACCGCGAAACACGATGCGCTCGGACTCAGGCACAGATGCCAAGGCAGCTACGCGATCCTGATTTTTGGCCTGCTCGGTTAAATTGACCAGACCCGTTTCTGCATTTTCGAATAGATCGCCGACTAAAAAGTGGCTGCCCTCGGCGTTGGAATAAAACGATTCACCGCTTTCCAGAAGCACATGGTAAATGCCTTCTATCGGGGTTGCGGTTACCTGCTCAACCGGCATCTGCTGGCCGTTAACGCTGAGTGATTCGCGCAAGTGGTCGGTGGCAGCATCAGCGTGGGCAGCGATAGGCAAAACACTTGCCATGGCGAGTGTGAATAATGCAGAGCGTAAAGAGGGAGTAACCGTACGTTGGCGCATTCTTTCTTCAACCTCGCGGATGATGTTCAGCATGAAGATTTTCCAAGCGAGCCTGGGCAACATGCGTATAAATTTGAGTCGTGGATAAATCGCTGTGGCCTAACAGCAGCTGTACGACCCGTAAATTGGCCCCATGATTCAATAAATGTGTCGCAAAAGCATGGCGCAATGTGTGTGGCGACAGCGGACGAGTAATTCCGGCTGTGATCGAATGGACCTTTATGCGATGCCAAAAGGTCTGCCGGGTCATGGCTTTATCGCCTCGCCCCGGAAACAGCGCAGACTTTGTCGGGTCACTCATTAGCGCAGGCCTGGCCGTTTTCATATAGTGCGCAAGCCAGTCGATGGCCTCTTCACCCATAGGCACCAGGCGATCCTTATCCCCTTTACCCCGCACACGCACTACGCCCTGGCGCAGGTTCACCGCGTCTCCGGTTAACGACACAAGCTCCGATACACGCAATCCGCAGGCATATAGCAATTCCAACATGGTTCGATCACGCACGCCAAGCGGGGTTTCGATATCTGGCGCCATCAGCAGGCGCTCGACCTCCGCCTCTTCCAGCGTATTGGGCAACCCGGGAAGAACGCGTGGTAATTTCACTTCAGCCAGCGGGTCGCTCGCCACATGGCCGTGCAGGCGCGCCCAGCGATAAAAACTTCTAAGACTCGATAACAGCCGGGCGTTACTGCGCAGCTGATAACCCTGCTCCCGGCGGGCGTCGAGCCATACGGGAAGCTGCTGAAGGCCGGGGGATAATATATCGTCGCCTTGCGCCACCAGATAATTCTGCCACGCGGTTAAGTCGCGCCGATAAGCGGCTAACGTATGATCGCTGGCACCTTGCTCTAACCAGAGGGCATCCAAAAAGGCATCAATGACGCTCATACGTTAACGGCCCCTGAGTGATACGGGTACATAAACAAAACCCCGTCCCGCAAAGCGGTGACGGGGTCCTGGTATCTGGGCACAACGCATGCTCAAGACGTACGTCAAGAACAGGGCACGCCCGAGAAAGCGGCGTTTACGCCAGCTTTTCTTTGATACGTGCTGACTTACCGCTACGCTCACGCAGGTAGTACAGCTTGGCTTGACGCACGTCACCACGACGCTTGACTTCAAGAGAGTCAACCAGCGGGCTGTAGGTCTGGAAGGTACGCTCAACGCCAACACCGTGAGAAATTTTACGTACGGTGAAAGCGGAGTTCAGGCCACGGTTACGCTTAGCGATAACCACACCTTCAAACGCCTGCAGACGCTCGCGGGTGCCTTCCTTTACTTTTACCTGAACGACAATGGTGTCGCCCGGTGCAAAAGAAGGAAGCTCTTTGCCCATCTGCTCGTTTTCGATCGCCTGGATCACCTTGTTCTTGCTGCTCATCTTCATGCTCCTAAATAACGGAATGATTTGCCACGCAGTTGTGGAAGGGGCAAATCGTGATCCCGGCGCTCGAAACGAGCTTCGCGGGAGTCGTTATGGGTGACGCAGGTACGTAGGCTTGCAGTCAATAGATAAACGACGCGCCCTTGCCGTCCTGCACCGCCGCTCTGCACTATGTAGTTGAAAATAACCTACCTGGCGGACAGAGCGTGTTCCTCGATAAACTCGTTCAGCAACTTATGCTGCTCGGCATTAAGCTCGCGCCCCTTTAATAAATCGGGACGACGCTGCCATGTGCGGCCTAAAGACTGCTTTAAGCGCCAGCGCTTGATGGCTGCATGATTACCGCTTAGCAGCACATCCGGCACGGTCTTCCCGTCGATGATTTCTGGACGGGTATAGTGCGGGCAGTCTAGCAGACCGTCATTAAACGAGTCTTCGACAGCGGAATCCTGATGCCCCAAAACACCGGGAATCAGCCTTGCCGCTGCGTCAATCAGCACCATGGCGGGCAGCTCACCGCCGCTCAACACATAGTCGCCAATCGACCATTCTTCATCAATGTCACTTTCTACCACACGCTCATCAATGCCTTCATAGCGCCCTGCTACCACCACGAGGGGGCCTGCAGCGGCTAACGCCTGAGCACCTTTTTGATCCAGCTTGCGCCCCTGGGGCGAAAGATAAATCACGGTAGGCTCCAGGCCAGTGGCTTGATGTGCCCGCTCGCGGGCATCGTGAATAGCGCCACGGAGTGTATCGACTTTCATCAACATACCCGGGCCACCGCCATAAGGACGGTCATCCACACTGCGATGGCGATCGGTGGCGTAATCCCGCGGATTCCAGAACTCCAGGGCAATACGTTGCTTCTCAATCGCTCGACCTACTACGCCCTGCTGGGTGAGTGCATCGAACATTTCGGGAAACAACGACACCACACCGATCCACATTGCGGGCGTATCCAGGTTACTGCCAGAGCCTGGTGCTTGCGCATCACAGGTCATGTCACTACTCAAAAGTCAGCATCCCAGTTAACGACCATACGGTCATCTTCCAGGCTGATTTCGACAATCACATCATCAGGCAGAAACGGTATCAACCGCTCGCGTTTGTCGATCGCGTCGTCATCGCCGCGAACCACCATGACATCGTTGGCGCCGGTTTCAAACAGATAGCTTATCCGTCCCAACCGCTCGCCGGCTTGAGTGAAAACAGCCAGGCCTTCAAGCTCATGCCAGTAATACTCATCGGCGGAAAGCTCAGGCAGTGCATCTTTAGGCAGCAAGATATCCGTCTGCGCCAGTGCTTCAGCGGCATTGCGGTCATCCACGCCCTTAAGCTGCACAACAAGGCCTTTACCTTGCCGACGTCCCTGAACAATGGCCATTCGCGTCAGGGTTTCCCCTTTGCGCACCCACCATTCGGGGTAATCCAAAATGCTGTCCATGGGGCTAGTGTATGAATACACCTTGAGCCAGCCTTGCACCCCGTGAGGGCTAGTCAGCTTGCCTAACACCACATGCGTGTCGTCAGTATGGCTTGTTTCAAAACGCGTCATCGACGACCTCAACGTACAGCAGTCCAGATTCTACCGTGAACAGACTTATGCCTGTTTACGCGCTTCTTTAACCAGCTCAGCAACACGACCAGACAGCTGGGCGCCTTGGCTCTGCCAGTGAGTCACACGCTCTAGATCAACGCGCAGACGCTCTTCCTGACCACGGGCAACCGGGTTGAAGAAGCCGATACGCTCGATGAAACGGCCGTCACGGGCGTTACGCGAGTCGGTAACAGTCAGGTGGTAAAAGGGACGCTTCTTGGCGCCACCACGTGCCAAACGAATGGTAACCATACGATAACTATCCTTCGGTTGAGGTTACGAGAGTGGAAAATAGCGCAAACCGCCACCAGAACACTCATCATACTGTTTTCTTGATACGCCGCTCACTCAAAGATAAGTGTCTGCTTTGTATCATTTTAAGGCCTTCACGACCGGATGTTACGGCAATGCTTGCGCATATTTTGCCAACACCCACGCATGAAGAGGCCGCATTCTACGCAAATGCGCCCGGATTGGAAAGCCTGACAGCCAGAAAACTCACAGGCCGTCAACCTTACCAACATCGCCGCAGCGCCTAAACTAATGTGCTTAGCGCCAGGGTAGGCCACCGGGACCACCCATACCGCCCATTCCACCCGGGCCGCCGGGACCACCACCGCCGCCCATCATGCCAGACATGCCGCGCATCATCTTCTGCATTCCGCCTTTCTTGCCCGCTTTCTTCATCATCTTCTGCATCTGCTTATGTTGCTTGAGCAGACGGTTCAGATCCGGCACCTGCAGGCCAGCACCCGCCGCGATCCGGCGCTTGCGCGAGCCATTGATCAGATCCGGCGTGCGGCGCTCTTTGGGGGTCATGGAGTTGATCAGCGCTTCAAGCTTACCCAGCTCCTTTTCAGGACCGGGACCTTGGGCCATTTCCGCCATTTGCCCCATGCCGGGCAGCTTGCCCAGAAGACCACCCATGCCGCCCATCTTTTTGAGCTGCTGGAGCTGGTCACGGAAGTCTTCCAGATCAAAGCCATCGCCTTTTTTGACCTTGCTGGCAAGCTTGGCGGCTTTGTCTTTATCGACCGTGCGCTCGGCTTCCTCGATCAGCGACAGCATGTCGCCCATACCGAGGATGCGTGATGCAACACGATCCGGGTGGAAAGGCTCAAGGGCGTCGACTTTCTCGCCCACCCCCATAAACTTGATGGGTTTGCCGGTAATATGGCGCACGGACAGCGCCGCACCACCACGCGCATCACCGTCGGCCTTGGTGAGAATCACCCCGGTTAGCGGCAGCGCATCGTGGAACGCTTTTGCGGTATTAACCGCATCCTGGCCGGTCATCGCATCGACGACAAACAGCGTCTCTTGCGGTGAGATCGCCTTATGCAACGCCTGGATTTCCGCCATCATGGCTTCATCAATCGCCAAACGACCGGCGGTATCCACCAGCACCACATCGTGGAACTGGATTTTGGCGTGCTTGATCGCCGCTTCGGCAATATCAACCGGCTTCTGGTCAGAGCGTGACGGGAAGAAGTCGACTTCAACCTCTTTGGCCAGCGTCTCCAACTGATCAATGGCCGCCGGACGATAGACGTCGGCCGAGACTACAAGAACCTTTTTCTTCTCGCGCTCGCGCAGGTAGCGGGCCAGTTTGGCAACCGAGGTAGTTTTACCCGCCCCCTGCAAACCGGCCATCAGCACGACCGCCGGGGAGCCTTTCAGGGTCAGGCCTTCATTGGCCTCGCCCATAATAGCTTCCAGCTCCTGCTGGACGATTTTGACGAACTGCTGGCCCGGTGACAGGCTTTTGGACACTTCCTGGCCAACCGCCCGCTCGCGCACACGCTCGATAAAGGCTTTGACGACCGGCAGCGCCACGTCAGCTTCGAGCAGCGCTTTGCGTACTTCGCGCAGGGTGTCTTTAATATTGTCGTCGGTCAGGCGTGCCTGACCTTTGATCGACTTCAACGTCTGGGAAAGACGCTCACTGAGATTCTGGAACATGGGGCCTCTCTGCCTCCGTCGCTGTCGCCGGGCACCTACGGCCCTAGACTGATGTACATGGATTATACGCGCTCATGCCCTGAGTCTCCATGGCTGTCAGCGCCGACTAACGATGGCTGTGCGATACGGTTTCGATTGGTTATAGTAGTCAGTACACTTTAGTTCGACTGTTTTTCACTGCAACGCGCGAAACGCGCGCACGGATAGCATCATGCAGGCGCTGCCTCTCGCCACGATCGCTTTTGTATTTTATGTCGCCGCTGCTATCTGGCAGGGCATGACTCTTTTTCGCCGCGTACCGCCCCGCCAGGGTATGGTGCGCCTTCTCGGTGCCTTGGGGCTACTCCTGCACATTCCGGTGGTCGTGCAGCTTGTGAATCAGGCGCCCGGTTTACTGCCGGGGTTCACCACCAGCGCGACGCTATTTATGGCCGTCGCGGTTAACGTGCTGCTGATAGCCAGCCTTTTCAAGCCGGTCCTTAACGTCAGCATTGTTTTATTTCCGCTCGCCGGTGTCGCGCTGATTACCGCTACTTGGCTCCCCAGCCACGGCAGCCATGCAGGCCTCACACCGGGCATCCTGCTACATGCTATTAGCTCGGCACTGGCCTTTGCCATGCTGGCCATTGCGGCAGTGCAGGCGATACTCGTCGGCCTGCAGAATCAGGCGCTGCGCCATCATCATATTCGCGGTATCGTGCAGTCACTTCCGCCATTAACCACCATGGAGCGCGTGCTGTTTGAGCTGGTGTGGGCAGGTATTTTGCTGCTTACCCTCTCCATCATTAGCGGCTTTATCTTTTTAGATAATATTTTTGCCCAGCACTTATTACATAAAACCGTATTATCGTTGGGGGCGTGGATAATCTTTACCACACTACTTATTGGCCGCTATCGTTTTGGCTGGCGAGGCATGCGTGCGGTACGCTGGACGCTGGGTGGCTGTACGCTATTGGTACTGGCCTACTTTGGCAGCAAGTTTGTACTTGAAATACTGCTTAATCGCTAGGCAGACTTAGGCGGCCATGGTTATCTTGACACACCATCCCCTACCTTCTACAAATCGAGCCTAATACGTCATAAAGGAACTTTCGACTTGAGCGACGACTTCCCTCTGGGGTTACTGTTCGGCCTACTAGGCTTACTGATAGTACTGTCTGCCTTCTTCTCCAGCTCTGAAACCGGCATGATGTCGATCAACCGCTACCGCCTGAGCCATCAGGCCAACAGCGGTGACCGGCGCGCCAAACGGGTCATGCGCCTGCTTACCCGGCCCGACCGCCTCATCGGCGTCATTCTGATTGGTAATAACTTCGTCAATAACCTGGCGGCGTCCATTGCCACTATTATTGCCATCCATTTCTTCGGCGACGTCTCGGGCCCGGCGATTTCTACCGCGCTTTTAACCATTACCATTTTGATTTTTGCCGAAGTCACGCCCAAGACCTACGCGGCGATCAAGCCTGAACGCATTGCCTACCCAACCTCAATGGCGCTAGAGCCGCTGCTAAAGCTGCTGTACCCTCTGGTGTGGCTGGTCAACATGATCTCCAACGGGTTGCTGCGAATACTCGGCGTGAAAAGCGTGGAGAACGGTGGTGACAGCCTGACCCGCGATGAGCTGCGCACCGTGGTGCATGAAGCGGGCACGCTGATTCCTTACCGTCACCGCGCCATGCTGCTGTCGATTCTGGATCTTGAGAACGTCACGGTAAACGACATCATGGTGCCGCGCCACGAGGTGCTGGGGATCGATTTAGACGACTCGCTGGAAGATATTCTGACTCAGATTCGCACCAGCCAGCATACCCGCCTGCCGGTTTATAAAGGCGATATCAATAACATCATCGGCATGCTGCACTTACGCAATGCCGCGCGGTTTTTATCGCGCAGCGAAGTCACCAAAGCAGCGATCGTGCAAGAAGCCCGCGAACCCTACTTTATTCCCGAATCCACTCCGCTACATACCCAGCTGCTTAACTTCCAAAAGCAGAAACGCCGCATTGGTGTGGTGGTAGACGAGTATGGCGATGTCGAAGGGCTAGTCACCCTTGAAGATATTCTGGAAGAGATTGTGGGCGAGTTCACCACGGATGTATCTGAAGACGAAGAGATTCATCAGCAGGATGATGGCAGTCATGTAATTGAAGGCACGGCCAATATCCGTGAAATCAACAAGATGCTTGGCTGGCACTTGCCAACCGATGGCCCCAAGACATTGAACGGACTGATATTGGAACACCTGGAGGCGTTTCCAGAAGGCCCTGCCAGCCTACAGATTGGCAATACCCGCATGGAAATCCTGGAGATTCGCGACAATTTGATTACATCGGCCCGCTGCTGGCAAAAAGTTCGCCTGCCCCGGCGTGGCGGATAGCGTTTGGAAAAGAAAAGATACTTCTAGGCAGAAACAGCTCTATAAAGAAGTAGCGCTAGAGAGGTAAAGAGCGCTCGAAAAGAGCAATTTAAAGAGCCGATTAGCGGTGACCAAGATCTTTATCGGCGGCCGCTTTAAGCCCTCTTACTCGCGCTTCCAGATAGCTGCGTAGCGCCACGTCATTGACTTCCTGGGCATTAATCGGCGGACCGAAATGCAGGCTAACCGGCGCCCGAAAGCGGCTTGGCCACTTCTTAAGCGCTTTACCATTGTAGTGAGATGTCCATGACCCCCAAAGCCCGGCAAGCCCTGCCGGAATCACAGGCACGTTATCGCGCGCCAAAATGGTTTCCAGGCCACGTCGAAAGGTATGAATTTCACCGTCGGGAGTTAACCGCCCTTCCGGAAATACCATGACCACTTCACCACGATGTAGCGCCCGGCTGATTTCATCCAGCGTACGCCGCAAGGCGCCGGGGCTACGCCGCTCAGATTCAATGGGAATGGCGCCAACCAGCTGAAACCACCACTTGAGCCAAGGCGAATCGAAAATCGGCTGATCCATGACGAACCGCAGCGGCCGAGGGCTGCCGCCGCCCAACACCAAAGCGTCCATAAAGCTTACGTGATTACACACCACGAGCGCGCCACCCTGCCTGGGCAGGTGGTAGCGTCCATGAACATGCAAACGGTAGCACAGGCGCATAGCCAGATAGATCAGGCTACGTAATACCTGGCGAACACCGTTCATCCAACATCTCACGCTGCAGGCCCCCGATGCCGGAGCCCTGACAGTACGGTGCTTACTAACTGATCAAGTAATTCATCCACTTTGAGCTGCTGCCCTTGCCAATAACCTAGCCGCTCATTTAAGCCTAGCTGTACAAGTCCGTGCACACTACCCCATAGGGTGCGTCCTAAACGGCGCGCCTCTAAATCATCAAGCGTGGGCTGATACTTTTTAAGGGCAGACTCAACCTGAGTAAACAGCGCTTCAATCAAAGCGCCTTGACGCTGATCCAGCTCACCCTCCTGAGCCAAGGGGTAATCAAACAAAAGCTGCCAGCGGTAACAGTCCTGCTCGGCGAAATGCCAGTACGCATGAGCAAGCGAACGCAGCCACGGCTCGGGGGCGTCCTCGGCTAATGACGTAATGGTATGCTGCAATCCTGCCAACGTTTCAACGTTGACGTTCTGCAGTAAGTTGTTAAAGCTGCCATACAGTTTGAGCAGCGTACTGGGTGCGCAGCCAACCTCTCTAGCCAGGGCACGCAGTGACAAACCATGGACTGGCTTTTCAGCCAACCACTCATCACAAACGTTCATGACCTGCGCATGGAGGGCATCGGGCGCATGCTGTCTAGGACGGGCCATGGCGATCTCTTCAGGTCAACGGCAAACAAATAAGAATGCCTCACCGCGCTTTAGCGTGAGCAAGGGGTAATATAGGATACCTTACATCGAACACTGTTTTCGACACTAAAACATTACATTTACTGCATTCTTATGCGTCTTTCGCTCTCCCATGACATGATTGCGTCGATTTGGCTTAAGGAGAAAGGCATGACGGGACGCCTACACGTGCAAAACTTAGCGCTTACGCGTCTTTTGCCCTCGCTTAAGGCGCACTCAGCGCTTGTGGAATCGCCCAATCTGGCGCCGCGCCAGCCGGTTTCGGCTATTCGTTTAGCGCAAGGTGAGTATCAGCTTGAGTCGCTGTTCTGGGGGCTTACGCCGCCGTGGCTGACGGTGCTGGATCACGCTCCCCACTGCGCCAGGGCCGAGACCCTTAGCTCAAAGGCCATGTTTTATGAGGCTTTTCAGGCCAGGCGCTGCGTTATTCCGGTAAGCGGTTTTTATATCTGGAAAGCGCTGCCGCGAAGCAAACAGCCCTATTTGGTCACTCACGTAACCCGTGCGCCCCTGCTGCTGGGGGCATTATGGTGTCGTTATCATACAACGCTTAGCGCGTTTACCGACTCAACCGCGCTGATTAGCGTGCCCGCCAATGCGTGTCTTGCACCATTGAGCGACCGTCTGCCGGTGGTTATTCCGCCTCATGCTCTAGACACATGGCTTGACCCAGACAGCCTTCTCGACACCGTCAAAGAATTATTAATGCCCGCGCCTTTGGAACTGTTGGGCGCTTTTCCGGTATCAAAGCATGTTAATAATCCTGCCTATCAATCTGCGGTCTGCGCCCACCCCATAGGGCCAATGCTGCAGTGGGCCACCGCACAGGAGCCATAATGTTACAGCCGATGAGTATAGTCCCCGAACGCGTGCCCTATCCGCGTATTAGCTTGATTGTGATGCTAGGCGCTTTATGGTTCTCCCCCCACTTACTGGCGGCAAGCGATCATCCGGTCGACGAAGTGGTAACACCCACCACCAGCCCTTTCGATAGCCGCGACTATCGCGTATTGACCCTCGAGAATGGCTTAAACGTTTTGCTGGTAAGCGACCCGGAAGCCGACAAGGCCGCGGCCTCGATGAACGTTCGAGTGGGCAGCGCTCAGGATCCGGACGACCTAATGGGGCTTGCTCACTTTCTTGAGCATATGCTGTTCTTGGGCACTGAGCCCTACCCCGCTTCAGATGCCTATCAGCGGTTTATTTCAGACCATGCGGGCTCTCACAACGCTTTTACCGGCCAGCAGGACACCAACTACTTTTTTGATATCGAGCCGTCAGCCCTGCCGGAAGCACTTGACCGGTTTAGCGAGTTTTTCTTATCGCCGCTGTTTAATGCCGATCACCTGGCGAGCGAGCGCAATATTGTTCACTCGGAATACATGGCGCGTATTCGCGATGAGTCACGCCGTGAAAACGACGTGCTCAATCAGCTATTGAATCCTGACAACGCCACCACCAGCTTTGCCGTAGGCAGCCGCGAAACCCTCGCCAACCCGCCTGAAGGCGAGGCGACGCTGCGCGAGCGGGTGATGGACTTTTACCATCAGCATTACGATGCCAACGTTATGAACCTGGCCGTGGTTGCCCCACAGCCGCTGGATACTCTCGAAGACTGGGTGGCAGAACGCTTTGCCGATATCCCCGACAATGACCTCAGCGTTCCGGCGATTGATGCGCCACTGGTAGATGCGTCCACTCTGCCGCGCTATATCGAGCGTCAATCGCTGCAGGACCGTCGCCAGCTGCGTTTTTACTTTCCGATCCCCGATCCCACCGATGAGTATCGCACCAAACCCACCCAGGTGATTTCACACCTGTTAGGTGATGAGGGCGACGGCAGTCTTTTAGCCGTACTGCGCGATGCAGGCTTGGCCGATGGACTGTCGGCAGGCGTTGGCCGAGGCGATGGCGAGAATGCTTTATTTACCGTATCCATCAGCTTAACGCCTGCAGGGGCTGAGCGGCTGGATGATATTCAAGCCACGCTGTTTGCCGCCATTGAGAAGATCCGTACCAAGGGGCTCGCCGACTGGCGCTACGCAGAGCAACGCGACCTTCGCGAGCAGGCCTTTCGTTTTCAGCAGCACGGTGCGCCGCAGCAGGAAGCCACTCGTCTTTCAATGAGCCTGTCCCGCCATCCGGTGGAAGATGTACAGTACGCCGCCTACCGAATGGATGCGCCGGACGCTGAACGCCAAGAGGTGTATTTAGATGCGTTAACGCCTGACAACATGCTGCGCTTTTATTCCGCACCGGACATTGAAAGTGACACCGTGTCGCCTTGGTTCAATACCCAGTGGCGGGAGCAGCAGCCTTCCCAGGCAGGCCAGGTACTGGGTGAACTGACACTCCCTGAGCCGAATCCGTTTATTGCCAGCGATCTGACGCTCCTGGAAGGTCAGGATGAGCGCCCCAGCATACTAATCGATACACCCTCGTTTCACGCGTGGCATATGCAGGATGCCCGGTTCAATACGCCAAGCGTTGAGTGGCGCCTGAGCCTGCAATACCCGGACGCCAGCTACTCACCTGAAGAAGTGGTGCTGACTCAACTGCTGGCCGGGTGGTTAAACGACAGCCTCAATGAGTCACTGTATCCGGCGTGGCTGGCGGGCCAAGCGTTTAGCGCCTATCCGCATGCGCGCGGCATGACGCTTTCGTTCTCAGGCTGGCGTGATGGCCAGACGCCGCTCATTGAGCAAGCCATTGATCAGCTTAAAATGGCCGAAATCAGCGACAGCACCTTTGAGCGCGTACGCTATCAGCTGCAGCGGGAATGGCGCAATGCGCCGCAGTCATCACTTCCAGGCCAGGCTAGCCGCACGCTAGGTGAGGCGCTGCTAGCCCCTCAATGGTCGACTACCGAGCTTCTTGCCGCCAGTCAGCGCCTGGAACGCAGCCATCTGGAAAACTTCCGCAAGCGCTTTTTAGGCGGGCTTTATGCTGACGCCATGGCGGTCGGCAACCTGGATGCAGACCTGGCCCGCGAGCAGGCCGACATAATGCGTAACAAGCTACGCCCGCGCTTAACCCGTGACGATATTCCTAAGCTAACGCCACAGGCTGTCAGCGAGACGCCCAGCGTGCTTCGCCCCCACAGCACGCGTGAAGAGTCGTTGGTGTTGCGCTATTTACAGGCCCGCAATCAAACCGCCAAGGAGCAGGCAGTAACCAGCGTGATTGCGCAATGGCTGGAAACGCCGTTTTATCAGAAGCTGCGTACCGAGGAGCAGCTAGGCTATATCGTAAATGCCGGTTATTCGCCGCTGCTTGAAGCGCCCGGTATTGCGCTGCTCGTTCAATCGCCCGATGTGGACAGCGAAACCGTGGCTGAGCATATGGATACGTTTTTGGATGACGCCAGCCAGCAGCTTGAGCAACTAGACGATGAGACACTCGCCCCTTACCGTCAGGCGGTTCATGACCGGCTCAAACAGCGCGATACCAGCCTGAGCGGTATGGCCAGCCGATACTGGCAGGCCACCGCGCTGGATGAAATCCGCTTTGATCGCCGCGAGGAGCTGGCCAATCTGGCACTTGAGGTAAGCCCAGCCGATATACAGGCCGCATGGCCTGAGCTGCTTACCCACCAGCTGGATGTACGCTTCAACCCAGGCGATACACCCAGCGACGTGACACCCTATCGTGAAGCGTTAACGCCGTTTAGCAAACAAAGCCAGCAGTAAGCCACATGACCCGCTCAGGCATCAAAGGCCTGGGCGGGCATCATCGCCTCGACGAACATTACCAGCTCCTCCAGCACCTGCCGCTCACGGTCGCTGAGCGTTTGCTGGTTATAGCGCTCAATTTCCCGGGCAAACGCTTTAAGTGTAAATCCTGAAATGGCCGGATCGTTGATACGCATCCAGCGAAACGCTTCCCACTGCTCGCGCTCCTCACCTTCCAACGTATCGGGGTAGCTACGCGCCCGATAGCGGAACAGCATTTCTTCCAGGCGCGGGTCCTGAAAGGCAAACCGCTGCCCGACTAAATCCCAGGGATCCATTTCGCGCACCCGCTCCATCTGCTGACGGTCAGCGGCGGAAAAGAAGCTGCCTGAATAAAGCATTAAATCAGGGTCTTGAACCGGCTCATCAAAACCTGCTTTAAATACATCGGCGACTTTCTGCGCCACGCCCTGGGCGCTGCGTAGGGTTTTCCAGTGCTGGCGACAGGTAACAATATCCAAGCCCAGGCGCTCAACAATCGCGCCGTAAGCCCCCTTTTGCGGCCCATCAATATCTTTAAGCACGCTGGCCGGAAAGATAACCGGGCAGCGATTGATATGAATGACTTTCAGCGGAATACGCGCCTCGCCTTCCGAAAGATCCTGCTGGCTGACAAAAACGCGCTCGCGGATCTCTTCAGCGCTGAGCGTTAGAAGATCACCAGGGTCAACGCTTAAATCGTAAACGATCATCCCATTGGGGTTGGTGGGATGTTCAGCCAGCGGCATCACCAGGGCACTGCAACCACGGCTGGCCGGGTAGCGGCGTGAGATATGCAGAAGCGGCTTGGCGTTAGGCAGGTCTAGCTGTTGGGCAACCGCGCGCTTGCCACGCAGGCCAAGCAGGTAATCAAACAGCTTGGGATTACGCTCCTTGAGCAGTCGAGCCAGGGCAATAGTGGCCCGCACGTCGGCTACCGCGTCGTGGGCGCCTTCGTGGTCAATACCATTGGCTTTGGTCAAGTGCTCAAGCTTAAAGCTTGGCGCGCCATCTTCGCGCAGGGGCCACTCGATGCCGTCCGGGCGCAGTGCGTAAAACGCCCGCACGACATCAATCAAGTCCCAGCGGGAATTGCCGTTTTGCCACTCGCGAGCGTAAGGATCGATCAGGTTACGATAGAACAGATGGCGGGAGACTTCGTCATCAAAGCGCAGGCTGTTATAGCCCGCGACACAGGTGCCTGGCTCGCTCATATGGCGCTGCACTTCACTGGCGAACTGCGCTTCAGGCAAGCCGTGGCGCTGGGCTTTTTGCGGAGTAATACCGGTAATCAGGCAGGCGGCAGGGTGCGGCAGATAGTCGTCTGCCGGCTTACAGTAAAGCTCGACCGGCTCGCCAATCTCGTTTAAGTCCGCGTCGGTACGCAGCGCAGCAAATTGGGCAGGCCGATCTCGGCGTGGATCGGCCCCGAACGTTTCATAGTCATGCCACAAAAAACTGGCAGGGGCGGCATTGGATGGCGCCATGAACAAGCACTCCGCAGGGCAAAACACCAAGCCTAGCACACCCTTTGCCTATCTCGCCGCTAACCTATTTCGCCAAACCTATCTCACCAAACCTATCTCACCAAACCTATCTCGCCCTTCGCCCCTATCACGGCGCTGACTCTTCTCGACAGGATTGCTCTTAGCTTTTAGGCAACGTTACGTTCAGCTCAAGCACCGAGCAGTTATCTTCGCTATCCAAAGAAATCTGGATAGCGTTATCGTCTACATGCACATAGCGACGGATAACTTCTAATAGTTCGCGCTCAAGCAACGGCATGTAGTCAGGTTGACCACGTTGGCTGCGCTGATGCGCCACGATGATTTGTAACCGTTCTTTGGCCACCGAGGCGGATTTCTTGCGCTCACGCTTCAAGAACTCCAGTAGTTTCATCGACGGTTACCTCCAAACATGCGGCTGAGCAGGCTCTTACGCTGCACTTCATGAAAACGTAACGGAATCTCTTCACCCAGCAGACGCGATACCGTATCGCTATACGCCTGGCCTGCATCGCTTGATGCATCATGAGTGACCGGCACACCTTGGTTAGAGGCACGAAGCACAGCTTCAGACTCAGGAATAAGGCCCAACAGATGAACCGCTAAAATTTCACGAATATCTTCAAGGGTAAGCATATCGCCCGTAGTCACGCGCTCGGGGTTGTAGCGGGTAACGAGCAGATGCTCTTTAATCGGATCGCCGCCTTGCTCAGCACGCCGGGTTTTTGATGCTAAAAGTCCCAAGATACGGTCAGAGTCACGCACCGAGGAGACTTCAGGATTGGTTACTACAATCGCTTCGTCGGCAAAATACATGGCAAGCTGCGCACCACGCTCAATACCGGCAGGTGAATCACAGATAATAAAATCGAACTCTTCTTTGAGCTTGTCCAGTATTTCCGCCACCCCTTCCTGGGTCAGCGCATCTTTATCGCGGGTTTGTGAGGCGGGCAAAATATATAAATTCTCAACGCGCTTATCACGGATCAGCGCCTGATTGAGGCCTGCTTCCCCCTGGATAACATTCACCAGGTCATATACCACCCGGCGCTCGCAGCCCATGATCAGGTCAAGGTTACGCAGCCCCACATCAAAATCGATAACTACGGTTTTTTTACCGCGCAGCGCAAGCCCCGTAGAGATTGCCGCAGCGCTGGTAGTTTTACCGACCCCCCCTTTACCTGAGGTCACAACAATAATTTTAGCCAAGATTAACTTCCTTCTTGAAGTCGTTCATCGCGAGCGCATGACGCAGAACGAATAACGGAAACGTCAATGTTATGTAGGATGCCATACTGTAACGGATAGGCAAGGCAGCGTCGCTAAGCATTAAGCATGGATACACCCCGCGCTTACGCCATTAACTTAGCGGCTTAATTTCAAGTTGCTCTTTTATAAAATGAACTTCTGCAGCACAGCCTAAAAGCTGTGAATCAATATCTTCAAGACGTTTATAGTTTCCTGCGACAGAAATCAGCTCGGCTTCAAGTTCACGACAGTAAATACCCGCCTGAGTATTGCCGTGTATACCTGCCAAAGCTCGCCCGCGCAAAGCACCGTAAACATGAATGCTCCCCGCAGCCAATACCTCAGCGCCCGCATTGACCGCGCCAATGACGACTAAATCCCCGTCTGACGCACTAACTTGCTGGCCTGAGCGAACGGTACCGCGAAACAGGCGCGTGGCAGCGCTAGGCGCTTCCAGATTTTCAACATCAGGCTGCGTGCTGGAAGCGACAGGCGCCATTTCTGGCGTTCGGCTAACGCTCTCAAGCGATCTAGCCCGCCCCTCTTCTACGGGCGCGAACCAGCCAAGACCCAATGCCCAGGCTGATTGACGCACCGGCTCTGAGCCACCGCGTACGGCTACCGGCAAAAGCTTGTGGTCCCGACAAACGGCGCATATCCGCTCCAGGGCTAAGTGGGGTTCATCAAGCTTTTCCACGCTAAGCACAACCGGTGTATGCTGAAAGAATGCCGGAGATTGAGATAGTTTACCGGCCAGCTGCCGCCGGATATGCTCAGGATCGGCGCTACTTAGCTCCATGACGGTCATCGGCAGCATGCCGCCTTTAAAGGTAAACGCCACGTTGGCACTATCGGCGTTGAGGCTCATAGCCGAACTCCATGTCATGTTCAGGTAAGATAAAGGTAGCGCAATTTGGCGCCTTTCGGTGTGAAGAATCAATTTCTATTACACCCTGATAAGGCAAAGCTAAGCGACAGCGCCGGTGACTGCAACCGCCTGTTCAACAATGGCTGATTTTTTTATGCCACGCACCTCTACGCAGGATGATCCATGTACGGACTGTTAAGACGCCTGTTCGCTCCTCGGTGGCAACACCCCGACCCCGAGGTACGTCGACAGGCCCTCGCACGCCTGGACCCGAGCCAGACAGAGCAGCGTGAAGCGCTGCAAGCACTCGCTCACGATAGCGAAAGCGACATCCGCCTGGCGGCTCTATTAGCGCTGGATGACATACAAGGCCTGTTCGATGCTTACTCCGATCACCGCCAGCAAGAGGCATGGTTTAATGCCATGTGCCAGCGGCTCGGTGGTCTTGAAGGTAATACCGACCTTCATCAGCGCCAAGCACTTGTAGAGCAGTTAGATGAATCGCGACTGCTGAATGCGATTGCTCTTCAAGGAGATAATCTTAATCTCCGCCTAACGGCGCTTGCCCGGCTCACCGATGATAACGATCTTATTACCCAGGCGTGTCACAACGGCGTAGCCACCGTGCGCCATCGCGCGGCCGAGCGCATAGAAGACGAAGAGAGCTTAAAGCGCCTGCTCAAAGAGGCTCGCCGTGACCGTCACGTCGTGCGTCTTGCCCGTGAAAAGCTCGGCCAGAAGCGCACCGATGCAGAGTGGCTTGCCCAACAGCAACAGCAGCGTGAACAGCTACTTCAGCAGCTTGAGCAGCAGGCGCGTGTCCCGTGGGAGCCGCTTTACGGTGGCCGACTGCGCCATTTGGAGCGCGAATGGAAGGGCCTTGCGCACCCACCTAGCGCCGAGCAGGAGCAGCGTTTTCATCACGCTATGCTGGGCTGTCGTAGAACCTTGCATGATCATGAAACCCAAGAGCAGGCCCGCCAGCAAAGCCTTGCCCGCCGAGACGAAGCGGAACGGACCCGCAACCAGCTTCTGGATGGGCTGGAGGAGACGCTTGAAGGCTTACACCACGCAACGGAAATCACCGAGCAGGATATCGATAGCCTGCGCGCCCAGCGGCAACTGTTTAGCCAGCGCTGGCAAGCGCTTTCTGATTTGCATACTCCTAGCGAGCTGGCCCGGCAGCGCTACACCCAGGCGATCGTTCAGTACGAGCAGTGCCTGGACGCCTGGCACCGCTGGCAGGATATCAGCGTCACGCTTGAGCAGGCTCTGACGAATAACGACTACAGCGCCATGAAGCGCTTGTTAAAAGCGTGCGCCTGGCCTGAAACGCTTACGCCGCCTGCACTCATACAGCGCGCCCAGGCAACGCTTGCCACTGAGTCAAAAGAAATTGACGACAGCCATCAGGCCTCCGTCTCGCTAAGCACGCTTGAAGCGGAGCTTGATAGCTTTGAGCACCTGCTGGAGCGGGGAGCCTTTAAAAGCGCCAGCCAGCTTCATCAGCGCTTAAAGCCGCAAATTGAAGGTTTGAAAACAGCCGATGCCAAGCCGCTGAAAGCACGACTGAAACAACTGGGTGCGCGCCTGGCCGAACTACGCGATTGGCGCGGTTTTGTTGCTGGGCCAAAGCGTGAGCAGCTATGCGCCAGTATCGATGCACTGGCTAATGACCAGCATATGGCTGAAGCCGCGCTGGACCGCCACCACCGCCAGTTGGTAAAAGAGTGGAAATCACTGGGCGATGCAGCGGCAAACCGCGAACAGTCAACACGCTTTCGTGCGGCGTCGGAGCGTATTCATGAACGGCTCGGTCCGTGGCGTGATCAGCTTAGCCAGGAGCGTGAAGCGAATCTGAGCGCCCGGGAACAGCTATGCGAACAGCTTGAAACCCTGCTTGCTCAACCGGCCGAGAATGCCGACCCTGACGTGCTGCGTGAAATTCGCGATAAAGCACGTCATCAATGGCGTCACTATTCACCGGTCCCCCGCGAGCGCTCTGAAGCGGTAGGCCAGCGGTTTGGTAAAATTCGTCATCAGCTTCAGACGCTGATCGATCAGCGAGCAGAGCAAATCGCCTCACAAAAACACGCTTTGATTGAAGAAGTGAAGGCTTTGCGCAGCGATGAGCAGCAACCCTTGGCTCAGCGCATTTCCCAAACCAAGCAGCTACAGCAACGCTGGCGCCAGTTAGGGAGAGCCCCCAAAGGTGCAGAGCAGTCGCTTTGGAAAGCCTTTCGGCATGAGTGCGATCAGCTATTTGCTCAACGTGATGCACATAAAAACGAGCAGGCCGCCCGCCAGCAACAGCAACTTGATGCGATGCAGGTGCTGATTGACCAAATGGATAGCTGGCAACCCACTACTGCCCGGGAAGCGAGCGTGCTGGAAGACTTCCTAAGCCAGGTCAACGGACTTGAACCGCTGCCAAGAAACCGTCGCAGCGAAGGTATGCAGCGACGTTTGAGTGGCATCGTGCGGGCCAAACGCGAGCGCTTAAGTCGCCTGGAAATTGCCGACACGGTTGAGCAGTGGCATCTGATCCTGCCGCTCGTCAATGCTCACCTGGCAGCCGACCAGCGCTATCTGGCCGGGGAAGCCGCAGAAACCGTCAACGCAACGGAGGTGATCAGCACGCCGCTCCCCGCTGCATTTATCGCGGCACACCACACCCGCAATCGTCAGCGCCATACAACCCCCCTACCGTTATCGGCAGAAGATAAAGCGGCGCTGGCGGACTCGGTTTCCCGCCTGCGGGTACACCTTACCTTATTAACCAGCGGCAGCGTACGCCAGACCGATGAACCGTTGCGCCTGGCGATCCAGGTAGAGCGTTTAAATGAAGGGATTCGGCAAGAGCGCAGTCGCCCAGAAGAAATTATCGACGTGCTTGCAGCACTACTTGCGCTTGGGCCGATATCCGCAGAGCAGTGGGAGCGCGAAGTAAAGGAGCTAGATAACTTACTCAGTGACTTGGCGAGGGTTCCCCCACCCTAGCGTGAAGTAGAATTCAGCGACGTGTTTCAGCAACAGCGCAACGGGAGGCCATTGGCCTCCCGTTTTCATGCTCTCCTTATGAGAAAGCATTTATCCAGTAAATCCATAGGCGTGATGGCCTATCCCATAAACTGGCCACCGTTGATATCGATATTGGCGCCAGTGATAAATCCAGACTCTTTATCGGCCAGGAAGGACACTAACCGGCCAATTTCCTCAGGCTTACCATAGCGTTTTACCGGGATCGTTTCGCGAATGGCTTCGCGTACCGTTTCTGGAATTTGCATAATCATATCGGTCGCAATATAGCCCGGCGATATGGTGTTTACCGTGATGCCTTTGGTCGCAGTTTCCTGCGCCAGCGACATGGTTAAGCCGTGCATGCCCGCCTTAGCGGCTGCGTAGTTAACCTGACCAAACTGACCTTTACGACCATTAATAGACGAGATATTGATGATTCGACCATGGCCGTTTTCGAGCATCATCTCGATCACGCTGCGGCAGGTATTAAAGACGCTGTTAAGATTGGTATCGATGACCTGGTACCACTGATCGTAGGCCATCTTCTTCATTGTGCCATCGCGGGTAATGCCGGCACAGTTAACCAACACGCTGATAGGGCCGTATTTTTCGTGGATCTCACGCGCGGCTTCCAGACATGCATTATGGTCAGATAGATCAACCCCTAACGTTGTAATATTTTCATAACCGGCAGCTTGCTGGGTTTCCAGCCAGGTTTTGGCTTTTTCGGGATTGTTATACCCCGCTACCACCCAATAACCCGCATCCGCCAACGAATGGCAAATTGCCGTACCGATTCCACCAGTTCCACCAGTTACCCAGGCGACGGGGGCTTGATTGGCCATTGACTACCTCCCTGATATGACAAATGGCTTGGACTGTAAGCACTGTTATGGTGTCGCAAACCATTTCGAATAAGCGCTAAGCGCTTGTATCACTAACAGCACGTCGCTTTACCTATCAGACGACCTACTGACAGTAAGCTTTTTGTTATGGCTTTTGAAAGCATAGCTTTACTCTTTGTATATTGCAGCAGTATGAATATCAGTCTTATGTGAGTAGTTTTCTAGCGAGGGTTGACTTATCTAAAAAAACCCGTAGAATACGCCTCACGTTGATGCGGGGTGGAGCAGTCTGGTAGCTCGTCGGGCTCATAACCCGAAGGTCATCGGTTCAAATCCGGTCCCCGCTACCAATATTTTGAAAGGCAGATCAGTTATTAACTGATCTGCCTTTTTTGTTGTCTGTCATTCCAAAAAGCGCTGTGCCCAAATTGTGCCCACACCGTGCCCATTTTTAAAAATGCCTATCGGTAGGTGAAAAAGGCGGCGACCTTCAGGTACCGAACAATTTATTCAGCATCTTCTTCTTTCCTACCGAGTTGAGGTGCAGGTTCTGGACTAGACATCCTTGATGTGAGTCACTAGCTGTTCGATCTCACAATCAAAGTAGTAGCAAAGCCTATCTAGATTATCTGTCACCGTGCTGTGGCCTGGGTGATTGATAATTTTCGATAACGTCATCCGGTTGATGCCCGTTTCTTTCGCTATCTCCCCGATCGTAATTCTGCGCCGCTCGGCAAATTCCTTCTCTGCAATCAACTCTTTTAAGTGATACCGAATCATCGTCTTCTCTATTATTGATCATAAAAATTATCAAAAAGCACTTGAAATAATCATTTGATTGTATATATTTCTAATCGAGCGATTAAAAATATTATCAAATGATCACTACATGAGGAGATAATCTCATGGACTGTACTTTTCTAACAACGGAAGAACTAGCCTCACGTATCAAATACGATGCGCGCACTATCCGCCAGCAACTCAAAGACAGCGTGCTCATTGAAGGCACCCATTACATCCGCCCCTTTGGGCGTCGGAAAATCCTGTATATCTGGGAGGCTATCCAAGAAGAAATGCTGCAAGCGACGCCTCGCCAACAACAAGTCGCCATACCGATGGCTAACGGAGGAGTCTGCCATGGGTAAGGTGCGTACGCGCAAGGAAAGCAAAAAGCTTTTTATCGACTTTCGGTTTGACGGACAGCGCTTTCGTGAGCAGACCCTGCTTGACGATAACGCCAAAAATCGCAAACAGCTGGAGCTGCTGTTACAGCGCATGAAAGCAAAGATGCTGCTAGGCGAATTTAATTATGCTGAGTTCTTTCCTAACAGCAGCAATTTACAGAAACTGAAAGGCCACCAGCAAGCTCCTATCACTGAGCATCAAGATACAGAGGCTTTAGACACACCACTCTTCAACAACTTTGCTGATCAGTGGTTTGAAGAGAGCAAGATCCAGTGGCGTGCTTCTCATGTGCGCAATGTGAACTCGATCTTAGATAGCTCACTTAAGCCCGCATTCGGAAAAAAGCCCATTGGTGATATCACCAAGGCTGACATCATGGGGTTTCGCGCCAAGCTGGCCAAGCGCAAGGGACGAGGCACCACAGGGCTAGTATCACCAAAGACTATCAACAGTCATATGACCATTCTACGTATGGTGCTGGATGAGGCCGCCGAGCGATTCGATTTCGAGACGCCTTACAAAAACATCAAACCGTTAAAGCTACAGAAGACGCACATCGAGCCCTTCTCGCTCCATGAAGTCCACCGCATCATTGATAACGTGCGCCCCGACTATCGTAACTACTACACGGTGCGCTTTTTTACCGGCATGCGTACCGGTGAAGTCGATGGATTGAAGTGGAAGAATGTAGATTTTGCAAAGCGGGAAATCTTGGTGCGCGAGACGTTAATCAATGGAGAAACCGAATACACCAAGACTGATGGCTCACAGCGTGAAATCCCCATGTTTGGGCAGGTATACGACGCCTTAAAAACGCAGTATGCCGCGACTGGGCGTATAAGCCAGTACGTGTTCTGCAATCAAATGGGGCAGCCACTTGATCACAATAACGTGACGAAGCGTGTGTGGTATCCCTTGCTGAGATCGCTCGGACTGACCAAACGCCGCCCTTACCAAACACGCCACACCGCCGCAACGCTATTTCTAGCCTCTGGTGAAAACCCAGAATGGGTGGCGCGAATGCTGGGTCACAGTTCAACCGAGATGCTGTTTAAGGTCTATTCCCGTTACGTCCCCAATGCCACCCGTATGGATGGCTCTGCCTTTGAGCGTTTGCTCGGCAATACCACGCCCACTAAACCCCAGAAGGAGCAGTGTCATGAAACGGCTTGATAACATCCCTACTCACCTGTCACGCACCTTCACGGGCACTTACCGTCTTACTGGGCGTGTGGCAAAGTTTGATAATGCGAAAACGCCCTTCTTAAAGCTGCGGCTGAGCGACTGCATAGGGGATCAAATCGCGATGCTCAACCTGAACAAAACAACGGTACCTGAGCGCATCGGCCATCTGGACTTTGTTACCGCCTCTGGTGTGAAGTGCTTATCAGACCAATTCGTACTTGATGAGTTTCGCAAGGCGACCCGAGAGGAAATTAATTCGCTTGATACGCTGCAGTCGTTGCCACGAGTATATTGCCCAGTACCAGAGGTATTCGATCAATTAGTCACAATCGTGCAGTCGCTTGAATCAGCCCATCTCCGGGCGTTTTTGACACGCGTACTGGAACGTAAGGATCGCCTTGAAGCTTTTTTGAATGCGCCCGCCAGCGTGACGTATCACCACGCTTACCCAGGAGGTCTGTTAGAGCACTCTCTGGACGTTGCTAATAATGCCGTGACCATGCTGCGTCTTAACGAGTCAGCATTGCCCCGCCTGATGCAGGAAGCATGCTTTGTGGCGGGGTTATTACACGATATTGGAAAGACCTACACCTACGATTCTAAAGGCAAACCCAATACCGCCTGGAAGCTTTGCAGCCACGATGCCTTTACCTTGGAGGCCTGCGCCTATGGACTCGCGCATTTGGATAAGCACGCGCCTGACCTTGCTATTATGCTGCGGCATGTTTGGACATGCGCCTCACCTGGTGCGCGCTACGGTCAGAAAGCAGCCATAACGCTCGCTCGTTATATCCGTGATGCCGACGGACAAAGTGCAATGGCGAATAATCAGCAGCGAGCTTTCCGCCGCCCAACTAGCAAGGGATTTGGACGACTCGGACAAAACCTTTTTTGGCAGCCTCAGCTAGCCCACTCAGTAACACCATAACGTCGAAGCATTTCAACATTGTAAAAGCCGTCATAATTACTTGTGATGGCTTTTTCTCATCAGGAGTAAGCTCTATGACCACGACGTCACCCCATTCTCAGTAGCATCCGAGTTTAGAGTCTGAAGTTACTGTATCGTGTTTTAATGCCAGTTGCTCAGCATAGGCGGAAGGCGTTAACCCGCCCAGTCCTTTCTTCGGTCTTTCCTCATTATATTCCCGTCGCCATGCTTCGATGACGACCCTGGCGTTATCTGTACGAATGGAGCTAGGTAGACCACGTTGTAAAGCCAGATGATCCAGCATTCGTGTTAACGACAGCCCGCCAATGGCACGTTCAGGCACGATAGCCACGGCTTCATGGGTGGCGTCGTCAACAACGGTGAGGTTCTTTATCACGCGCCCTTCCGCCGTACGGTCAAATACAAAATCCATTGACCAGACCTGGTTAGCGGCACAAGGGCGCCCAATGGGCTTTCTCTCAGACGTAGGAACCTTCTTGCGCTTGTGGTATTTTACCTGCAACCGAGCCGATGCGTAGAGACGCTCTACGCGCTTATGATTGACTTGTTCACCCGTTTTGACGCGGCGCCATAGCGACGATGCCGATGCGCCAAGGCAATAATGCGTTCACGCAATGCCTCATTTCGGTCAGGGGCCGATTGATAGCGCAATGCACTGGCACTCATACGGATGACACGGAGTGCTCGGCGCTCACTCAGGCCACGTGACACCATAAAGCACACCACGTCTCGGCGTGCCGGGGCGCTCACCACTTTTTTCTCAGCGCCTCGCGAGTGACCTCCATCTCCAGTAGCGACTCCGCGAGCAGCTTTTTCAAGCGTCCACTTCCGGCTTCGAGTTCTTTGAGTCGCTTGGCATCGGGGACGCTCATGCCGCCAGCCAAACTTGCTGCGCCAAAGGTAATAACTGGCTTCCGAGAAACCGTGCCGACAGCATAGCTCTTTAATGGGCAGTCACGCTTCGGCTTCACCCAAGAAGCCAATGATCTGTTCTTTGCTGAAACGCTTATTCATGTCCAATCTCCTTAGCATAGGATCGGACTCTAAAGTGTAGCGCTACTCAGTCTGGGGGGGGCGTCGGACCCACCCCTCCTGTTCCAGAGTGGCGAGGATGCGTAGGATGGTGGCACGGTCGATACCGGTGACGTGGTGAAGCTCACCCAGGCTGATGGGCCCGCTGGCGCGGTCGATGGCATTGACGATCGCCAGGCCTCGGGCGAGGGCGCGAATCTGTTTCGTCATGGCCGCCTCCTTTTCACAGGGTGAAAATCTTGCTTGAGATGCGGCCTTTGTCAATGGAGAGTTCAAAGAGGCTCAGATATTGCCTAGCCATCACCCGACGTCACCCCAAGGCTAGGATTGTGCACCAATGTTGATCCTTCAGCGAAACTGATGGCTGAAGAGCCGGATGCCGTTAATTGCGCATTTCCGGACCTGCGGGGGCCAGATCGAGCAATCGCTTGGTCTACCCCCAACCATCTTCGTTTTCAGACCGCTCTCATTAATAAGGCAAGATCACCATAGTTCAGCACCAGTCACTTCTCATCAGCCAGGCCTTCCACCAACTCTCTAGCTGGAAGACTAATATAGTCCCAATGTGCGATAGACTTACTATGCGAGCCTGTTTTAATTACAAGAAGAGCTTTATTATGGAGGCGATCTAGTGCCGAAGAAATTTTACCCGTAGCCACCCAATTACCTGCATCATCGACTTTTACAGTTAAAGCTCGCCCATCAACCCAAACCATAATATTCGCTTCACTATCACACGAAGGCTGTAAAAATGTTTTTACACAGATCTCCCACCCTCTTTCGGATATTTTAATATCTAACTTGAACTTAATATCTTCGTTTTTAGAAAAGACCTCTGCAGAAGTTTTTTTATCGTCTTTGGATTTCACCAACCTACTACTCGGTATTGAAGGGGTGAGCGGAGGGACAGTGATCTTCCGCAGCCATATCGATACCGCCTATGAAACGGGGATACCGCACAACTATCAGGTCTACACCACCGCCGACGTAGCCTTCACGGGCATCGATGGTCAGATAAGCTACCGCGTCACGCCCGAAGCGCGTGTCACCGTATTCGGCGACTATGTCGACACTGAACTGAAGTCCGAAGTTTTCGGGTACTACGATCCCGACTACGCCACTGACAACCTGCCTCGCATGTCACCAGCACGCCTCGGCGCGCGGTTCGACTGGGCCAGTGGGCCGGTTACGGCCGATCTGGAGTATTACCACACCTTCATGCAAGACAAGGTGGCGGTCTACGAGACCCCAACCGATGGTTATGGCATGCTCAATGCTACCTTGGCCTATAGCCTGGACATGAATGGCTGGAACGAGCTGGAGCTGTATTTACGCGGCTCCAACCTTACCAACGAACTGGCCTTCGTTCACACGTCCTTCGTGAAGGATCAGTCGCCACTGCGCGGACGCAACTTCGTTGCGGGAATGAGGTACCTGTTCTGATGAACCCGTTGGAAGATTTTGACCTTACCCCTTATTAGTAAGTACAAAGAGCTTGGAAACTGGTTCGATCAGGCTTGCTGCTAATGCTCAGGTGCCGACAGATATCCGGCACCTTGGCTCTAACCGCAATAGGTTACGCTTTTGGGGGCTATCACTCTGTGATGCAGCCACCCCAACGCGGCGGTCAGATACGGCGGGGTTGAAGCAATGGTGCTGTCGGCGAATTCAAGAGCTGCCATAGCAGTGGCATGAACTTGCGCCGCTGGCACCTTCCCAACGTTTGAATTAGGCCTTATCTCTCCGACGCCACTAACCATTAATCCCCTGGTGACTCAAATCACCAACGGATCCGCTCGCGTGAATGCTCAAGCGCAATTATGACAATATTTACCTAACGCGGAGCGCGACGGGACCCCGACGATTCTCCCGGCAACAGAGTTAACCGCATATACTCCCCAATGGAGTCATTCCAGTGTTCTGATGGAAGAAGTGGATAAAAGCACTGTCTGAGGAGAATTCCAACTGGTAGGCCACATCGTTAACCTGACGCTGGGCAGCGAGCAGTTCAATTGCTGCTAGCAGGCGCCACTGTTACATTTCTTCTCCTTTAGGCTGGCTTTTGCTCAACGGACGTTAGCCCTAGTCAGCTCACCCACGATGCATTTATATATAGCCCCCGGACCGTCCTCTGCCGTTCGCGACCGCCGATGCCCTATGACTGGATGTCGTTCAATATCGTCACGCCCCCACAGCGAGCCGTGACGCAGGCAATCCCCCCACCGCCCTCCCTACGGTGGCGCTCTAGCCGGAGAGCCCCAGCTTATTCCAGCGGTAGCTGTACTGGCGAGGAGTCAGGCCCAGCAGTTGGGCGGCACGGGTCTTGTTGCCTCCCGCTCGCTGCAGGGCACGATAGAGCGCCTCGGGACTGTGGGAGGTGGCCGGCACATAGGGCCGCACATCACTCAGCGTCTCCTCGGGGCCAGCGTCGATCCCGCGGGGATCGGCGGCCGATGGCAGTGACAGGGAGGCCTCCGGTAGAAAGCGTTCGATATCCGCAGCTTCCAGTGCCGGATGATCGCAGAGCAGCACCATGCGTTCAATCACGTTGCCTAACTCACGAATATTGCCCGGCCAAGGATACTGCTGGAGCCGCTCGATGGCACCGGCGGTAAGGTGCACATTGCGCTGGTTGGCCTGGTTGACCCGGTTGAGGTGGTGTAGCGCCAGCGCCGGAATATCGCCGCTGCGCTGAGCTAGGGAGGGAAGCCGGATGGGAATGACGTTGAGCCGGTAATAGAGATCCTGGCGGAAGGCGCCTCGGGCGACCTCCTCCTCGAGGTTACGGTTGGTGGCTGCCACCAACCTCACGTCGATACGAATCTCACACTTGCCCCCCAGGCGCGAGATGCATCCCTCCTGCAGGGCACGCAGCAGCTTAGTCTGCATGGCGAGCGGCAGCTCGCCGATCTCGTCGAGAAACAGGGTACCGCCATCAGCCTGCTCGAAGGAACCCTGGCGAAGAGACTGAGCCCCGGTGAAAGCCCCCTTCTCGTAGCCGAACAGCTCCGACTCGAACAGGGTCTCGGGGATCGCCGCACAGTTGACCTTGATGAAGGGCGCCTCTCGCCGCGGGCTGGCCAGGTGCAGGGCCCGGGCAAAGAGCTCCTTGCCGGTGCCCGATTCGCCCAGCAGCAGCACGCTGGCGGTGGAGTCCGAGACCTGTTCGAGCTCGGCAATCGCCTGTACCAGCCGCGGCGAGTTGCCCACGATGCCGTAGCGACTGGCGCTGGCGTCCAGCGCCCGTGAGAGCAGCCGGTTCTGCTGCTGAAGCGACTCGGTGCGCTCGCGCATCTGGGCATGCAGCTGCAGCAGCTGGCCCGTATGGGCCGCCAGCAGTTTGAGAATCTGCAGATCATCGGCCAGCGGCCGCGGCCGGTGCCGGATGCGATGACAGGCCAGCACACCAAGGGTACGCTGGGCCACGCGAATCGGCTGGGCGATAAACGAGACCGGCCCTTCTGGAAGCAGTCGACGCTCCACCATGCGCCCCAGGAAGTGGGGGTCGTTGTCGATGTTCTGGGAGATCACCAGCTGGCCGCTAGCCAGGACTCGCCCGGTGATGCCCTCGTTGAGGGCGTAGCGTCCACGTGCTATCTCCTCGCGCGTCAGCCCGTAGGCATAGCGAATCTGCCCGGACTCCCCCGTTTCGTCGAATAGCACGATCCTTCCCCGGTTGAGACCCAGCAGCTCCGAGAGCAGGTGCAGCATCTCCTGAAGCGCCGGCCCCGGGTCCAGCTCGCGTCCGGCCAGCGCCATCACCTGCTGTAGCAGCAGCATTTCCTGAGTCCGCCAGTAGGATGCGGAACACCCGTCATCCCCCGGCGATTCCGAGCGCCCCTCCTGGGGTGATACGAGACTCTCCATCGGCTACCTCCCGAAACGATAACTCCCTCCGGCCACAAACGGCCGGAGGGAGTCCCTGTGCTGTATGTAGGATCAATAGCTCTTGTAGGGCAGGAACTTGCCAGAGAGCACCACGTTGACCCGATCGCCGTTGGGGTTTTCCTCGCGTTGGATATCCATGGAGAAATCGATGGCGCTCATAATGCCGTCACCGAACTCCTCGTGGATCAGCTCTTTGATGGTGGTGCCATAGACGCTGACCACCTCGTACCAGCGGTAGATCAGCGGGTCGGAGGGCACCTCGGAGGGCAGCGACCCCTTGTAGGGCACCACCTGTAGCCAGGCCACCGCCTCGTCGGAGAGACCGAAGATCTCCCCAAGCACCTCGGCCTGCTGCTTGTCGAATGTCATCTGGCCGAGGCAGCCGGCGGTGGTCCACTCCTTGCTCAGGCCGACGGCTCGGGCTACATCGCACCACTTCAGGCCCTTGCTCACCTTGGCGGAGAGGATCATCTCGGTCACTTGCTTGCGGTCGGTAATCATCGTTTGCTGCTCCTGCTCATGTTGAAAAGGGATTATCGGGGGTGGTTCAGGCCGGCCGAGTCGCGACGCGGGCGGCAGAGATGGCCTCGTCACGCGATGCCACCACCTTCAGGGAATCGAGGCCGGGGCGTACCACGGCGGGCTCGCCGTAGGCCGCGTTGAGGTCTCGATTCACCTGAAGCTGCTTCGAGCGATGCACCAGGAAGTCCACCAGATGATTGCGCAGCCGGTAGAACTGGGGATCGTGGTGCATGGTCTCCCGCTGCCGGTCTCGCGGCAGGGTGTTGATGACGATCTCGGCTATATGCGCCCGGGGGCCATTGCTCATCAGCATAATCTTATCGGCCAGTAGGATCGCCTCATCCACATCGTGGGTGATCATAAAGACCGTCTGCCGGGTGTCGGCACAGATCCTGAGCAGCTCGTCCTGGATAACGCCACGGGTCAGGGCGTCCAGGGCGCCGAAGGGCTCGTCCATCAGCAGCATCTTCGGCTCCACGGCGAAGGCCCGGGCAATACCGACCCGCTGCTTCATGCCCCCGGAGAGTTCGGCAGGCTTCTTCTTCTCGGCGTCCTTGAGGCCGACCATTTTCAGGAAACGAGCCCCGTGTTCGGCCACCTGATTACGCGACCAGCGCGGATGGCGTGAGCACACCGCAAAGGCGATGTTGTCCTCCACGCTCAGCCAGGGCAGCAGCGCATGGCTCTGGAAGACCACGCCGCGATCCAGACTAGGGCCATCCACCTCTTTTCCGGCCATTACGATGCCACCGCGGGTGGCCTGCTCCAGCCCCGCTAGCGCGTTGAGGATGGTGCTCTTGCCACAGCCGGAGTGGCCGATGATGCAGATGAACTCGCCCTTGTGGATGGAGAAGCTGACGTTCTCGAACACCGGCGGCAGATCGCTGCGGTACTGCTTGGTCAGGCCCTCGACCTTGACGAAGGGAGCCTCGTTGCCAGGAGTTTCATTCCACATAGGTCACCTTCCTCTGCAGTTGGGCAAACATTAAGTCCAGTAGCATGCCGATAAGGCCGATCATCAGCACTGCGAAGATCACGTTGTTCAGCGACAGGTTGTTCCACTCGTTCCATACGAAGTAGCCGATGCCGGTCCCCCCCACCAGCATTTCCGCGGCCACGATGACCAGCCAAGCGATGCCCATGGAGATGCGCATGCCAGTGATGATGGTGGGCGCCGCGGCGGGCAGCACCACCCGGAAGGCCTTGCGCAGCGGATTGACCTCCAGGGTGCGGGCCACATCGAGCCAATCCTTGCGTACCGCCGCCACGCCAAAGGCAGTGTTGACCAGCATCGGCCAGATGGAGCAAATGAAGATCACGAAGATCGCCGAGATCGTAGAGTCCTTGATGGTGTAGAGCGCGATGGGCATCCAGGCCAGCGGCGAGATTGGCTTGAGCACCTGGATGAAGGGGTTGAGGGTCTGGTAGAGCAGCGGCGACATGCCGACCAAGAAGCCCAGCGGAATCGCCACAATCATAGCCAGCAGGAAGCCGGAGCCCACCCGCCACAGGGAGTGCATCAACTGGATGCCGATGCCCTTGTCGTTGGGGCCGTTGTCGTAGAAGGGGCTGGCCAGATGCCCTAGGGCGCTGGCACCGAACTCGGCGGGGGTCGGAAACCCGCCGCTCTTCTCGCTCTCAGCGGAGAGCCCCATCAGCATCGCGTACTCGGGATCCAGCCCCTCGTCGCCGGCGGCGATGGTCTGGGTGGCCACGTGCCAGATGGCGACCAGTGCCAGCAGCAGCAGGCAGGAGAGCAAG
Organism: Halomonas sp. AOP7-B1-5; assembly: GCF_052353045.1. Classification (NCBI taxonomy): domain Bacteria; kingdom Pseudomonadati; phylum Pseudomonadota; class Gammaproteobacteria; order Oceanospirillales; family Halomonadaceae; genus Halomonas; species Halomonas sp. AOP7-B1-5. The sequence continues at coordinate 122,785 of NZ_JBQTDC010000007.1, forward strand.
GCCGCACGTAGTTTCAAAGTCTTGTCCATGGTAATGGTTCCTCAGTTCAGCCGCGATAGAGCGGCAGGCTCTCGAGATAATCATCGGCCCGATGCGGGTCGAAGGTACGCCCCATGACCTCGAAGCTCGGATATCCGTCCAGCGGCGCCTGCTCCGCCTCGGACATGCCTAGCTCGCCCATCTGGCGACGCGCATCAGTCATCAGGAACACCTCCTCAGCCAGTTCCTTGAAGTCGACCTGCTGCTGCAGATAGCCCCAGCGCTTCATTTGGGTCAGCATCCAGGTGGCCATGCCGTACCACGGCATGGGGTCAAAGCCGGAGCGCTCAGGCTCGTCCATGATCCCACCCAGGCCGTCGGCATAGCGCCCGGTCAGTGCCTGGCGAATCACGATTTCCGGCTGATTGAGGTAGTTGGGGGTCGAGATCGCCTCGGAGATGGTCGTGAGATTGGCCGGGTCCCGGGCCATGGCAGCGGCGTTGAGTACCGCCCGATAGAGCGCAGCGAAGGTGTTGGGATTCTCCTGAATGAACGCCTCGGACATGCCGAAGGAGCAGCAAGGGTGGCCGTTCCAGAGGTCCTTGGTCAGCACATGCAGGAAGCCAATCTGGTCATAGACGGCACGCTGGTTGAAGGGGTCGGGTCCCAGGAAGCCATCGATATTGCCGGCGCGCAGGTTGGCCACCATCTCGGCGGGCGGCGTGATCCGCAGCTGCACATCGTGGTCCGGGTCGATTCCGTGCTCGGCCAGGTAGTAGCGCAGCAGGAAGTTATGCATTGAGTATTCGAAGGGAATCGCGAAGCGAAACCCTTTCCAGTTGCGCGGATCGCGGTTCTCCTTGTGTTTCATGGCCAGGGTGATGGCCTGGCCGTTGGTGTTCTGAATGGTGGCTACGCGCATCGGCTGTTGCGAGGAGCCCAGCCCCAGCGAAATGGCCAGCGGCATCGGCGCCAGGAAGTGCGAGGCGTCCAGCTCGCCGTTAAGCATTTGGTCACGCACCAGGGCCCAGCCGGAGCTCTTGATCAGCGAGACGTTCAACCCCTGCTCTGCATAGAAACCCAGCGGTCCCGACATGATCAGCGGCGTGGCGCAGTTGATCGGAATGAAGCCTACTCTAAGGTCCTTCTTCTCCAGTGGCCCCTGGCGCTCTTCCGCCATGGCCTGCAGGCTCTCCATGGGCAGCACACTGGCGATGGCCGCCATGGCGGTGCCCGTCCCCACCGCCTTGAGAAAGCGGCGCCGGGTGGCGTCGTGGGGGAACAGCGCCTTGACCGCAGCGGCCTCGACGAAGTCGCGGGAGAGGTAGTCGGGGTCGCTGGCCCGGGCCTGACGGGCCTCGGCGTCGTGCTGCGCCTGGCTGTCGTGGCGACCGCAGCTGCAGCCACCCAGCCGTGAGTCGCTCGAATAGGGACGGTAGATATTGTTATCGCTCATGGACTTGTCCTCGTGATAATACGGAGTAACCGTGTCGCCGATAGAATCAGGATCAGGCGGCGTGCCGGGCGGCACCAATCTGCAGAGTAGCTACCACCTCCCCACCGAGACGCTGCTCCATCTGCAGCGCCTGCGGGCCGTCATTCAGGATGACCCACTCGCCTTCGGGAACGGGTCGGCCGTGCAGGGTGATCGGCAGGCCTCGGGTCTTGAGCCTGACCACCGGTGCGGCATGGGCATAGCCGGGGTGAGCACGCCCCAGCAGCGCATGAGCAATGGCCTCGGCCTGGCGGGCCAGCGGCTCGATGAAGCGGCATGGTGCATCATCGATGGTGATGCAGTCGCCCAGGGCGAAGACATCGGGGGCACTGGTCTGCAGGGTGTGAGGATCGACCCGGATGCCGTGCTCAAAGTCGAGGCCGGCCTGACGGGCCAGGCGCGGCTCGGTGACCAGCCCCGTCGCCGCCACTACCTGATCCACCACTAGGCGTTTGCCATCCTCCAGCACTACCGCCCGCTCGCCGCTGGCCAGCGGCTCGATGGCGGCGACCTGCGCCTCAGCACGAAACGCGATGCCCAGCGACCGCTGGTTTTCCAGCAGCCGATGGCCAGCGTTCTCGGGCAGCAGCGATGCCAGCGGGTAGCGGTGCCGATCCAGCAGGCTTACCGCATGGCCCGCCCGGGATAGGTCCTCGGCCAGCTCGCAGCCGATCATGCCGCCGCCCACCACCGCGACCCGCACGGGGCCGTCGGACAGCCGGCGTTGCAGCCCGTCCCAGCCGGCCAGATCGTTAACACGCCAGCAGTACTGCGGGGCGAGTGCTGCGGGCAGCGCCGGGGTCGCCCCCAGCGCCAGCACCAGGCCGGTGTAGCTCAGGGTGCCGCGAGTGGTGCGCAGGCGGCGCTGGGCAGGTGAGAGGCCGGTGACGAAGGTCCGAACCAGCAGCTGCACCCCTAGGCGACTCGCTGCCTCGACAGCGGACTCCTTGACCAGCCCGGCAACGTCTAGCCCGCGACTCAGCGCCACCGACAGCTCCGGCTTGTGGTAGCGGTCTCCGTCACAGGCGGTGACCAGGGTGATCGGCAGCTCGCGATCCAGATCACGTAACGCCTCCACTGCGGCCCAGCCGGCCAGACCAGCACCGACCACCACCACGCCGGTGCGACGAGTACCGTTCTCGATGGCCACTGCCTCCACCGGCTCGCGCTTCTCGAAGGGCTCGAAGTCCGCCTTGGTCACGCCACACAGCGGACACTCCCAGTCGTCGGGGATATCCTCAAAGCGGGTCCCTGGGGCCAGGCCGCTGTCCGGGTCGCCCTCCTCCTCGTCGTAGATCAGCCCGCAGGCGCGGCAGATATACTGCTTCCAGGCACGTTCATCGCTCATGACGGCATCTCCTCGCGCATCAGGCGCGCCATCTCCCAGCGCAGGTGCTTGATGGCGGGGGTGACGATGGCCACGAAATGCGCCTCGCGGATGCGGCGCTGGGGCGCCGCGCTCATCAGATAGCCCCGCGCGCCTTGGTGCAGCAGCGCCGACTGCGAAGCCCGCAGCGCCAGCTCGGATCCCTGGACCCGGGCATCCAGCACCTCCAGCAGGTAGTCGCGGCCAGTCTCGAAGGGTGTGCTGGCCAGGGTCAGAGCGCGTTCGCGCAGATCATCCAGCTCCGCCTGTAGCGTATCGGGGCGTTCATCCAAGTGCTGGTTGACGTGCCCCAGAGCCGGCTCCACCTCGCGGATCGAGTCGATGCTGCCCTGGCTGACGCCCAGCGCCATGCCGGCCTGCAGCAGGATGAAGGCGGCCTTGATGCGGGCGATGAAAGGTCGTGCCGGATCGGCGATCAGGTCATCCTTGCTGACGAAGTAATCCTTGAGCACGATGCTCCAGGTGCTCGAGCCCTCCATGCCGGAGAACACCGGGCACTGGCGCAGTTGCACCTCGTCACGGCAGTGCAGCACGAACATAATCTCATGGGAGAGGCTACCGTCGGCCCCTTCGACCCCCGCGATGGCGCCGCAGTACTGCCCGTGGGCAATATGGCTAACCCACGGCAGGGTGCCGCTGACCCGGTAGCCGCCGGGTACCTGACGCGCCCGCAACGCCAGGCTCTCGATGCCCGACAGCGCCTTCATGGGATTGGAGAGCGCGGTACCACCGAAGCTGGCGCCGCTGGCATGGCGCTCCAGAAAGCGGCCGGTAAGCGCTGGATTGCCCGACTGCTCCAGATAGAGGCCGAAGACATCGTGGGCCCACACCAGGAAGCCGGTGGTACCACAGCGCCGACTGATGGCTTCCATGGCGCCGATGGCCCGGTCGAAGCGCTGGCCGTTGCAGGACAGATGCGCCCCCAGGCCACCGGCACGCCCCAGCGACGCCATGATCTCGAGCGGATAGTGGCCCTGGTCGATGCGCCCGGCCATCTCGGCCAGCGGTCCGGCGGCGATCTGCTCGACCTGGCCCAGGAGCCCGACACCGGAATCCGGCAGCGGCGGTGATGGCATGCCCGACACGGGCACAGAGCGGGAGGGGGTGACGGTTGCGGCGTCGATCATGGTCATGACTCCGTGAAAACGTTCGAAGGCCGCGGCACCGGTGACGCCGCGGGGCGCGACTTACTCGGGATCCGCCAGGCCGATGCTGAAGGCGATCGGGTTACGCATGGTGTTGGCCACCGGCGAGTAGAAATTGGCGTGCCGGACGATCTCATCAAGCTCCTCGCGGCTGGCGTCGCCCTCGACCAATACCTTGACGCGGATGTCCTGGAAGCCCATCTCGGGCGGAAGCTTCTCGGCACCGCCAGCGCCCCAGGCCGCGGGGTTGCCGATATCACCTTCCAGGAAGATCTCTAGACGGCTCAGTTTGACCTGCTTCCAGGTGGCCACGGCGGTGATTCCTACCGCCAAGCAACCGCCGAGGCCAGAGAGCACGATCTCGCCGGGCGCTGGCGCGGTGTCCTCACCGAACAGGTGCAGGGGCTCATCCACCACCACCTGGTGTCCGCTGACATGACTGATGGTGCGGTACTGCCCCTCGGTCACGGTGTGCACCTTGTTGGTGCCGCGGCTGGCGGGGTTGCTGTGGCCCTTCTCGGCAAAGGCCATCAGACCGTCACGATCGATGGGGCGCAGCTGGCTCTTCACGGTGGTAGGTGTGTCGGCAAGGGTATTCATGGTCTTCTCCTGTCATTAGGTCGGTAGCGTTTCGGCTTGGCGCACTGCGCGCCCTTGATCTTCATCAAGTCTAAGCAACCGCTAGGCCAAACCTACAAATAGGATAAAAAAATGTTTATTTTTAGATATTTGAAGACATTACCACACCGACAAACCGAAGGGTGACAACTCGACAAAGTCGGACATTTTGTCGGCAATGTCGACAATTGGTGCGTCGCACAAAAGGAAAGATGACAATACCGCGCAGTTGAAGTGGCCGACGCCTCTAGCATCGGAACATGGACAGGCAGCTAGAAACAGAGCGCCCCCGCCGGAAAACCGGCGGGGGCGCTGTCAGATGATACCTTCCAGGGCGCGGGGTCGGCGGCTGCGGCGCCGCGCCAGGGCCTGGGCACCCTTGAGTTGCGCACGGCAGACGTCAGATAAAGTCGCCGCCCCTGGTGGCCGAGTCACCGGCTGACTTCTGGCGAAGACGACACCTAGGGTCATGAGACGCTGCTGGGTAGTAAGCCCTGCGTCGAGTCATTGACTCTATCCCTAGCTTTGCTAATAAAACCCTCGATCAGCGCTTTTGCACGTTCAGCATCCCGTTCGTAAATGAACAGATGATCGAATACGGCTCCACACTGAGGGCCTGCTTTGATGCCTTCGTCATTGAGCACTTTAAGAACAGGACCGAGGAAGCCAATAACGTCGAAAGGGAGCTCTCCATCTGTGGACACGACGCGAAATGGGCCGAAGCAATCCCTAACCGAAGCTTCGGATTTCAAACGCTCTACTGCTTCCTCCTCGACAATAGCTGACACACCGGCTTGGTCATGAATCAAACAACTATAGCGGCCAACACTCGCGACAAACGCGCTCGCAGCATCTTGAGCGGATGCATCGCCAAGATCCAGCATCCAGTACCGTTCAGGCCAGACCTTCAACTTCATATTCGCCCATACCGCAATAGGGTCAATAGACATCCACGTCTCCTAAAATAGTTGTACGGCTACCAACAACTGGCCGCCATAAGCTATCGAGTGAAAAAAGACCTAGCGTCCACAGGAGAAAAACTTAATGGCTTCATTAGCCAGCCACAGTGGCTACTCAGAAACTTCTTTTAAGTTCTCTAATGGTACCCACCCTGATTCTGAGCTGGCAGATTTTTCATACCATACCTAACCATTCAAACTCCTTGTGCCAACCAGTAACTCCCCCTCCAGCACATTGAGCTCTCTTGCCGTATAGTCATCAAGTGCTCGCCCGCTAGGGCCACCGAAGCGCTCAATCACTTGACCAGGTACCCAGCCTGGCTCTTGCCCTGACGTACTGCAAAATAACCAGTTACCCCAGCTTTCAGCCCCTTCATACTCTTCACCAACCGTAAGAAAATCACCTTTTTGGAAAGTAATGGGGCTAGGGAACTCACTTTCATGGGATCTTATAACGAGATATTTCTTAGTACTCATGTGGCTACACAACTCTAGTTAGTATCGAGACCTGGAGGTCCGCAAAGGTCATGGTACCCATCACCCAGAAAGCTATGAAGGCCTACTGCACCAGAGTGGGATTCAGCAGGGCCTGTTTCTACTTGACAACACTGCACGCCAGGGTGGCTTGCTTACGCCGTGCCATCGGCGTGATTTATAGCCCACCGAACGAAGCCTGCGTGCCAACTATCTTGACTCACCGCTACGACAGCTTCATTTACTTTGACGAGGCCCAAGCACTAGCCCCCTTGTAAGAGTGCTTTTATTTATAAAGCCAGCTACGCTTCCAAGCGTCGATGGTATTCATCGATGCAACGTAGCCAGGCAGGACGATCATGACAACGCCCTAAATACGTAGCCACCTTGGGGAATGTGTCTATAAGGTTTGTGTGCAGAATCTGACTTAGCGCAGACGTCATCAGAATATCGGGATAGGTGAACTGGTCCCCAAGCAAATACTTAGTGTCACTTAGCGCATGCTCTAATACATTT
>NZ_JBQTDC010000008.1:0-108803 GCF_052353045.1 Halomonas sp. AOP7-B1-5
CGGTCAACCACATAGGCCAACTGATGCCCAAACTTACCAAGTATCAAAGTTGGTAGTCGACCATTCCGCTGGCAGGCCTCAGGATCGGGAAGACTCCCATCATCATCTATATTGATTCCGTCAGAGAGCGAGGCAGCGAGTGTCGCAATCTCACGAGTATTTCGATAATTTATGTTTAGCCTAAAGCTCCGTGTGGGTACTATTTCAATACCAGCTTCCGACCAAGGTGCTCCTCGTGGATATATTCGTTGTGCTGAGTCTGTAACGATTGTGATAGTAGCGTCTTCTGCAGCGTGGCGGACAACCGCGCGTAGTTGATTGGCGGAAAGATCCTGCGCCTCGTCTACAACGATCACGTCATACTTGAATCTAGGTTCGGCTCGCATCATATCCACGGCGAGATCGTTGAAATCTCTAACACCGTTCGATTGCTTCCACTCAAGGTAGGGAACTACAACCTCATCTAGCAATTTCCTGCGCACATCATTCGGCATCGCAGGAGATCCGCCGCGACCACTACGCCTGATCATTGGATATTCATCCAGACGCTCAGGTGGGAGCCTTCCCAGTAAATACTCAACCTCGTCTACAACAAATGATGTGTCGCGGGGAAATGAAATGGCAAGTTGGCTAAGATATCTTCGTGCTTCATTCGCGCTATTCATCCCTAATGTATTTAGTGTGTCTATTGCCCACCTATCGAAAGTCGAAATAAACATGCGCACATCGCCCGCATAATCCGCCATTTCATCTTCAGCAACGACTTGTAAATAGCTACGCAATGAGTTGTTGAAAGCGAGTACTAATACGTTTGCTGGCAATCGATTATCGTTACGCAGTTGATTTACTGCTGCGCCTGTCGCAGCCCTAAGCGCCAGCAACGCAGTAGTAGTCTTGCCACTTCCGGCAGCACCGCGAATGAGCGAAGCTCCGGTCTGAATCCGCCTGACTATAGTGATTTGCTCGGGTGTTGGCTGAACCCGCTTAAGTACCCGCATAACCAAAATGCCCCTGGCAGGATGATAGACACATGAATATTTAGCGTATCATGCATTTTTTTAGTACGTTAAGCCATCACAACCACATAACGTCGAAAAGACCTCTGAACTTTCCACTTCGCAATGGAGGGCCCACACTAAACGATGCACAATCTTTTGATAGAAAGTATGGTTTATCTGAGCCAGGGTAGAAACATATCGCGTAGCTATGCCAACTGTGTCTTGGCGCAGCGGAAAAGAGATTTATCACTTTACTCCAGTCTTCAGGAGGACCTGTGCTTCATCGTGAACCGCATTGCACCACAAAGGGCTGGGCCCATTTTACTCGCGGCGGCGTTAATCGTCGTTGATTTGGAATAAACAAACCGCTCTCCTTCTGCCTTGCCGCGAATAAAAACGGGCACCAGCGCGGCAATGAGTGAAACATCAACGGGCCCTAGGTTCATCTCAACGTATTTATCAAAATTAAACCGTTTTGGTACAGGAAAAAGAAAGAATATCCCACTCGGCTACCAATGTACGTACTTCGACCTGGAAAGCAGCCATTAGTTAAGTATGCTCGAAAAGCGGCATAATGTGGAAAAACTCATTGAGCGAGTTGTACTAATCTAGGGGGAGGTCAGTGGCACTTCAAACTAATGATAAAAACGATCTTTCATTGGTGATTGAAGCTGACGCTCACCAGAACCGTAGCTATAAGAATGTGCGTTTATTTCAGAGGGCGGCTACTTTGACCGAAACTTTGAACACGCTGTAGAGTTCCACTTCCCCGCCGACAGCCTTTTCGGGATCAAACAGTGCGAGATTGATGCCGTCGCTAACTGAACTACGATAGACCACACCGTCGAACCCTTTCTTCTTAATAAACTCACACAGATACTGGCTCGGAATGTAGTCGATTGCCGCACCAGTCGGCTGAACAGGTCGAGTCAATTCCTCGCCAAGACGCTCAAGGAATGGCAAATCGGCGCGCAGTTGGTCAATTGCACTAGACTCGGAAAAGATGAAAGGTGAAACGAGCTTGCGCGGATTGCGCAAGTCCACTGCTTTAATCTCTGGGATCGTGAAATCGGCAACGCAAGCAATCTCACCGGTATGAGGTCTGATCTCGGCCACTGCAGTTTCGGGGAGTGATCCCAGATAAAGATAGGGAATGCCTGCTGGATTAGCTCGGCCATGTGATGAGCGTCTTTTCGGTGGCGCCCCCATCTTTTCAATTTGAAAAACCTCGTCTTCGGTTCGGATGCGCGCTCGATACCATTGCCGGGGCAATTGCCGCGCCAACAGCATCTCGAGGAGTTCACGGAGACGCTCTTGGTCGATTTCAACATCAAGAAACCAGCGATTGGCATACATCATCTCGTCACGCAGCTTATCCCACTGCGCGAGGCCTTCACTGATATAGCTTGAAGACGGTGCAAAACCTTTTCTTACGATTTCACCATCATCGAGAATCTCGCCAAGCAGCTCCTTAGCGTGGGCGGTGTCCATGCGCCTATGACTGAAAAGCTGCCAATCCTCCTTCATCCATTCAACCAGTAGCTTACCACCCTCACTAGGCTCATAGACGTTAACTAGGAGTTCAAAATAATTGGCGAGCTTAAAAGGCTCTACCAGTTGGGTATCTGCGGTGCCACAGAAATCGCAGGTTCCATGATCGGGATCGAGAGACGGGAAGAGCTCATCACGCAAGGCACGATCATCGAAGCACTCCGGACAACAGAATCGCTTTGACATAGAACTCAGCCACAATAGTTGGCAAGCGTCTCAATGTGGTGCTTCATCGAGAGCTTTTTAATGTAACCGAGGCCTGGAAAATGGCCTTTAGCATGAAGGGCGCGAAATTCCTTAATCGCCTCGGTTTCGCGAATGTGGGAGGTGCCGCTATCTAGTTTTGCGATCAACTTTTCCAACGCCTGAGCGAACTTGCCAGCAGGGTCGGTTGGAGTGTCATTTGTATTCGAGACAAAATGATAGATGTACATGACATCGTCCTTGTCAGGATCGATGAAGGTTAAGTGGATCGCTACAGCATAAGCCGGGCCACCACTCTCGCTGTAAACGTCACCCGCAATCAGAAAGTCACCGAAGCCCGCCATACCAAGTTCACCACAAGTGACATGGAGGTCTGAAAATTCCTCTATAGGCGGATAATCGGCATTGCGCTGCCGCTTGAAGCCATCGCGCACGAGAATGCGCTTGCTCTGATCAAAATGCTTACGGTAGAGCAGCTTTGCATGGTCTTCGATGAAGACGTTGGTGAGGCTGGGCATGTCATTCTCCAGCACAACCGCCAGCGCCTTGGGGGCTGTAAATCCCCCGTGGACTAATACGGGACGATGATCGGCATGTTGGTCATAGCAGGCCATCACTTCGTCGGCATTCATGTCATTACGTAGCAAAATGCCTGCGGAGATATTATCAACGCCGCTAAAGTCTACTTGGAGGAGACCGGTGATACTCGCTCCGTCTTCCTTATGGTCACCGTGATAAGGGTTTACAATCACAATAGCGTGCCCACCGGCGTCGCATATTGCAGTCAAGGTCTTCTTAAGACTATTAAGCGACTCCCTTACTGGTTCAATTACAGGTACAAAACTCTTTTCAGCGAGTAATTCTGACATTTCGCGAATAGTAATGAGTTCGAATTGTTTTCCGCGGAAGTATGGATAATACATACGTATGTCAGCTCCAAGTCATAGCTCGATGTAGCGGAGTCTTAATGGCATCGATCAGTCTCGAATGATCCGAACGACGCACCGATATAGACAGCGCCGCAGCTTGCAAGGACTTAGGCAAACTATCAACGAAGTCGCTTAGTAGTGCAAGATTGCGCGTCCGTTTGAGCGTACGCACCATCTCTGCATGTAACGCAACCGGGTCTAGCTCAGCGAAAAAGGCTCGCAACATCGCATGTCTCTGCGTATTGGGAACCTCCGGCACTATAACACCCATTGCTTGCAAAATTGTGATAGCTTCAGCCATGCGCAACGACTCAAAAACGGTTACTGGGCAGATTCGCGCCGGGCAGTCTACCGCTTCGCGCACCGTTGTGATTCGATAGCGGTTTGAAAGGCACATTACACCTACATCGCTCGGAACCGTTCGCATTATTCCTGCTACATGACCTTCACTAGCGATCACATTCACTTTGGCGAAAACTCGTTTGTAATCCTCGACTTGATGGTCAAGGCGTGCAAGAGAATCACGCTCCGACTTGATTTCATAGACGGTGGCAGTGCCATTCAAAATGACGAGATCAGCCTTACTACTGCCTGCACGAAACTCATTGAGCATCGAAGCTGTGCGCAGGGAATGTTTTCCCATTAACACTTTCTGGCTAATCGCTGCTCGATAGATATATTCGTCGCGCTGTCCCACGACCTTTAAAATCTCGAATGCAGAGTCGAATGTATCGCCCACAGTCCCATATGGGTCGGCATGCTCAAGCAGATTGGCTTGCCCGAGCAGCCGACGGAATAAGCTAGATTGGCCTTTTTTCGCCATCTCGCGGAAAACAGCGGCGGAGAACAGTCGAGTCAAGGCGGACAGTTGCGATGTACTATAAATGTTCCTTCTCCTACTTAAGCCGTCCACTTCGAACCAAGCAGGGTGCATAAGTAATAACCTCCCCCCGCCTCTAGCAAGAACGGCAGCATCCTTTTCCACCGTTCAGAGCCACAATTTCATCCTTACCTATCTTCAATACTAAGCGTAGACCCAGCATTAAAGATTTTTTGCCAGGTTACATAAATGGCATCCCATGCAAATATTAAGCTGGTACTCACTCCCACTCAATAGTAGCAGGCGGCTTACTACTCACATCATAAGTCACCCGCGAAACCCCACCCAACTCATTGATGATGCGGTTGGAAACGGTCTCCAACAGCTCATAGGGCAGGTGCGCCCAGCGGGCGGTCATGAAGTCGATGGTTTCTACCGCGCGGATGGCGATGACCCACTCGTAGCGGCGGCCGTCGCCGACGACGCCTACCGATTTCACCGGCAGGAACACGGCGAATGCCTGACTGGTTTTTTCGTACCAGCCGGAGGCGCGCAGTTCTTCGATGAAGATGGCGTCAGCTTCACGCAGAATGTCGGCGTACTCTTTCTTCACTTCACCCAGAATACGCACGCCCAGGCCCGGCCCCGGGAAGGGGTGGCGGTAAACCATGTCGTAGGGCAGGCCGAGTTCCAGGCCGAGTTTGCGCACTTCATCCTTGAACAGCTCGCGCAGCGGCTCGACCAGCTTAAGTTTCATGGTTTCCGGCAGGCCACCCACGTTGTGGTGGGATTTGATCACATGCGCCTTGCCGGTTTTGGAGGCAGCGGATTCGATCACGTCCGGGTAGATGGTGCCCTGGGCCAGGAACTCGACGCCTTCAATCTTGCTGGCTTCTTCATCGAACACATCGATGAACGTGTTGCCAATGATCTTGCGCTTGGCTTCCGGGTCTTTCTCGCCTTTTAGCTTGCCCAGGAACAGGTCTTCAGCGTCTACACGGATGACCTTCACGCCCATGTGCTTGGCGAAGGTTTCCATTACCTGGTCGCCCTCTTGCTTACGCAGCAGGCCGTTATCGACGAATACGCAGGTCAGCTGGTCGCCAATCGCTTTGTGTAGAAGTGCTGCTACTACAGAAGAGTCCACGCCGCCGGAGAGGCCGAGCAGTACGTGACGGTCGCCTACCTGCTCGCGTACGCGCTGTACCTGATCTTCGATGATCTGGGCAGGCGTCCACAGCTTTTCGGCTTTACAGATATCCAGCACGAAGTGCTCAAGAATCCGCTGGCCTTGCAGCGTGTGAGTCACTTCCGGGTGGAACTGTACGCCGTAGAACTGCTTCTCTTCCCAGACCATCGCCGCAATCGGGCAGCTGGGTGTGGAGGCAGTGATGGTGAACTCGGCAGGCGCCTTGGCTACCTTGTCGCCGTGGCTCATCCATACGTCCAGCAGGGCTTTGCCGGTGGCGGCGTCTACGTGGTCTTTGATGTCTTTGAACAGCACGTTTTCAGCGTCAATGCTGATTTGCGCGTAGCCAAACTCGCTCTTGTTGGAGCCTTCCACCTTACCGCCCAACTGCTCGGCCATGGTCTGCATGCCGTAGCAAACGCCAAACACGGGCAGGCCCATTTCGAACACGCACTGCGGCGCACGCGGGGAATCCAGCTCGGTCACGGACTCGGGGCCACCGGCCAGGATGATGCCGTTGGGGTTGTACTCGCGGATCTCTTCTTCGGTAATATCGAAGGCGCGAACCTCAGAAAATACGCCGATTTCGCGTACCCGGCGGGCGATCAGCTGGGTGTACTGTGAGCCGAAGTCGAGAATCAGGATCTTGTGAGCGTGGATATCATTCATGGCGGTGTCTCGAGTAAGCAGTGGAGGTGCTGCTGGTAAGGCTAAAAAGCAAGCGGCGGGGCAAAGCCCGCCGCCATTCAACTAAAAGCGCTGGTTAGCTCACCCGGTAGTTGGGAGCTTCTTTAGTGATCTGCACGTCGTGAACGTGGGATTCGTTAAAGCCAGCACCGGTAATCTGGACAAATTCCGGCTTGGTGCGCATTTCCTGAATATCGCGGCAGCCGGTGTAGCCCATGGAGGCGCGCAGCCCGCCCATCATCTGGTGAACGATGGCGCTCATCATGCCTTTATAAGGTACGCGGCCTTCGATGCCTTCGGGCACCAGCTTCTCGGCACCGGCATCCTTATCCTGGAAGTAGCGGTCGGCGCTGCCCTGGTTCTGCGCCATGGCGCCCATGGAACCCATGCCACGGTAGGCTTTATAAGTACGCCCCTGGAACAGCTCGACTTCGCCCGGCGCTTCTTCGGTACCGGCCAGCAGGCCGCCGACCATTACGGCACTGGCGCCAGCGGCAATTGCCTTGGCCAAGTCGCCAGAGAAGCGTACGCCACCGTCGGCAATCAACGGAATGTCGTACTCTTTAAGCGCAGCGGCCACGTTGGAAACCGCGGTGATCTGCGGCACGCCCACACCTGCCACAATACGCGTGGTGCAGATGGAACCCGGGCCGATGCCTACTTTCACGCCGTCAGCACCGGCTTCGGCCAGTGCTTTAGCAGCGGCGGCGGTAGCGATGTTGCCACCGATCACCTGAATGTCCGGAAAGTGTTCTTTGATCCAGCTAACGCGGTCGATAACGCCTTGGGAATGGCCGTGAGCGGTATCGACGATGATGACGTCAACGCCAGCTTCGGCAAGCGCAGCAACGCGGTCCGGGGTTTCCGGGCCGGTACCTACGGCAGCGCCTACTAATAGGCGGCCATCGCTGTCTTTAGCGGCCATCGGGTAGGTGCGGGCTTTTTCGATATCCTGGAAAGTCACCAGGCCACGCAGATGGAAGGCGTCATCGACAATCAGCATTTTCTCAATGCGGTGTTCGCGCATTTTGGCTTTGCTGGTTTCAAGGTCGGTGCCTTCCTTAACGGTAATCAGCCGCTCACGCGGGGTCATGATATCGGCCACGCTGTCGCCGACGTTCGGCTGAAAGCGCATATCACGCTCGGTCACGATACCCACCAGCGTTTCGCCTTCCACCACCGGGAAGCCTGAGAAGCCGTACTCTTTCGCCATCGCGAGAAGGTCTTCAAGCTTGGCCTTGGGGCTAACGGTGACCGGGTCTTTAACAATGACGCTTTCGTGCTTTTTGACCTTGCGGACTTCGGTAGCCTGCTGGGTCATGGTCATGTTCTTGTGGATGATGCCGATGCCGCCTTCCTGAGCCATCGCAATCGCCAGACGCGCTTCGGTCACGGTGTCCATTGCAGCAGAAACGAGCGGGATATTAAGCGAGAGATTGCGGGTCAGGCGGGTTTTGAGACTGACATCCTTGGGGAGGATATCGGAGAAGCCAGGAACGAGAAGTACGTCATCGAACGTAAGCGCTTCTTGGGCCATACGTAGCATAGCGGCAACACCCAATGTGATGTGGGAAGAAGGGGCGTGAAAAGTTAATCCCCCATTATAGCGTTTTGAGGGGCGCCCCAGCAATGTCGTCACGCTGCTGAATTTATACCTATGGCTAATAAGCCATGTGCGTTTGCTGTTAAGTCACTGCCTTACGCCTGACGGGAAAACGCGTGATGATCCGTGTTTTATGTCATGCGCCGACTACTGATGCGCGCTAAGCCAGTATTGAATAGACGCATCCGAGACGATGCCTTGCTCAGAACCAATGCGCACTACGGCTTCCTGCAGGGCAAGTGCTAGCGCCTGTTGATGGCAATGTGCCAAAGAGCGAATCATGCGCGAAATACGCAGGTGATTATGCCCTCCCGCCTTGAGCCAAATATGTTCGCGCATATTAAGTCCCGGCTGGGCGGTGATCGTAAACCCATCTCGCGCCAGGCCTAAAAAGCTCAGCATCACATCCAGCGACGTTCGCTGGCGTTCACGTAACGCGCTATCGTCTTTAAAGGCATCCCTTTCAATAACCGTTAGCGGGGGCGCAAAACCATTAAAACGGCCAACCTCGGGAATCGGAAAAAGCCACTGAATATAGTCGTGGGTATGCTCCAGCCAGAAAGGCGATAAGGCCCAGATAGCATCGATGTAGCGCCCCTGATGATCCGTTGCCTCGCCACGGTAAAAATCGATAAGCGGTGTGGTGTGGTGGCTCATGGCATTTCCTCGTGCTCGCCTTGGGTAATACAATGATATTGTGTAATAACATCGCCATGTTACGCGGTTAGCCGCAAAGATACCTGAACCCCAGTGCAAGGGACGACCATGAACCCAGCAACATCCACCGCCCTTTCTGTCAGCGAGCTAAACAAGCAGGCCCGCCAGGCGCTTGAGCGCGATGTGGGCGAGGTGTGGGTGGAAGGCGAGCTTTCTAACGTTTCGCGCCCGGCCTCGGGGCATATCTACTTCACGCTTAAAGATGACCGCGCCCAGGTGCGCTGCGCGCTGTTTCGTCAGCGGGCGCGCTTTGTGTCGGCGCCCATGCGCGATGGTGACCAGGTAAAACTGCGCGGGCGGGTGTCGCTGTTTGAGCCACGCGGTGACTACCAACTGATTGCCGAAGCCGTGCAGGCGGCAGGGCTTGGCGAGCTGCTGGCCGCGTTTGAGCGCCTCAAAGCCCAGCTGGACGGTGAAGGCGTGTTTGCCAATACGCGCACCCTGCCCTTTCCGCCGCGCAAGATTCTGATTTTAAGCTCGGCCACCGGCGCGGCCATTCGCGATGTGCTGGCCGTTTTGGCGGCTCGTTGGCCCTTGGCGGATGTCACACTAATCCCGGTGCCAGTGCAGGGTGTGGAAGCGGCACCGGCAATGATCGCAGCACTTGGGCTACTCAACCGCCAGGCACGGCTGGACCCTGAGCGCGATGTGGTACTCATCACCCGGGGCGGCGGCAGCCTGGAAGATTTATGGGCGTTTAATAACGAACATTTGGCCCGGGCGATTTTTCATTCACGCCTGCCAGTGATGTCGGCGGTAGGCCACGAGGTGGATGTCACGCTCGCGGATTTTGCCGCCGATGTTCGCGCCCCAACCCCTTCGGCCGCCGCCGAGCGCCTGGTGCCGGATCAACACGCTTTGAAGCGCCAGTTGGCTGACCAGCAAAGCCGCCTGCACCGCGCCATGCAGCGCCGCTTGGAGCGCGATAGCCAACAGCTGGATAGCCTGCGTGCCCGGCTCAGGCACCCCGGCGAGCAGTTAAACCGCCAGCGCCAGCACGTGGCAACGCTTGCTCAGCGTTTAACTCGCGCCATGCAGCAAACCCTTGCCCAGCAGCAGGCACGGGTAACGCAACTGGGCAAGCGCTTGGCGAGCCAGGACATGGCGCGCCTGCACCGCGCCGAAAGCGAACGGGTGAGTCAACTGAACCGCCGTCTGGAAAACGCCATGCAGCGCCAGCTTCAACGCCAGCAGGCGCGTTTAACCAGTGCGGCGCGGGAGCTTAATGCCATCAGCCCGCTGGCGGTGCTGGGCCGGGGCTATGCGATTGCTCAGGATGACAAGGGCCAGGTCGTGCGCCGTGCCGAGGAGACCCAGCCAGGTCAGAAGCTCTCGCTACGCTTGGGTGAAGGCAGGCTGAGTGTTGAGGTAAAGCGGCGGTTTAAGTAAGCAGCCCGAGACCTTAGCTTGCTATACAGGCGGCGGTGTTAGTGAAAACAGCCCTGGATTCGACCGGGCCTCGGCTTGAATAGCCTCATCAATCGGCGTGTCGTAGGTCTTGAGTAGATATCCCAGCACCGAGTAGAAGCCGACCATGGCCATCAGGTCGATCACGGCCTTACGCCCTATCGCCTCAGCCAACGCTTCTTCCTGGTGGCTTGCCAGCATACGCTCGTCGAGTAGCGCATCCACTGCGTTAACAATCAGGCCATCAACGCCATCAATCGCTTCCGGCACGCCACGAATAGCGTCAATCCGCGCCTCGGAAAACCCTAGCGCCAGCGCACGGCTGATATGGTGCGCCCACTCATAGGCAGACCCCAGGCGAAAGCCTGCACGCAGAATCACCACCTCGGTTAACTCGGGGCCCAGGGCATTGTCCTTCACCACGTGCTGCCGCAACGGCGCCCAGGCATTTAGCAGGGCCGGATGGTGCGCCATGGTGCGGTAAACGTTCAAGCGCCCGGCAAAACCTTCGCGTAATTCCGCAGACTCTTCTGGCCAGTCGGCATCGGTCATCGGCGGGCAGGGTGACTGCTTCATCGTGGTATTTCCTCTTGGATTATTTGGCTATCGCGCCAGGTTATTCGGCTATTGCGGCGTCAACCGCTTGAGTGATCCGCTCAATGAGTAGATCGATCTCGTCCGCCTGGATGGTATATGGGGGTGCAAGCAGCACATGATCGCCATACACGCCATCAATGGTGCCGCCCATGGGATAGCTGATCAGGCCGCGTGCCATGGCCTGGCGTTTAATTTTGGCGTGAATCTTTCGAGCGGGGTCAAACGGGGTCTTTAGCTCGCGGTCGGCCACCAGCTCAATGCCCCGAAACAATCCCCTACCCCGAATATCGCCTACGTAAGGTGATGCACCCAGCGCCGCTTCAAGACCGCTTTGCAAGCGCGCGCCCATGGCGTTTACATTCGCCAGCGTTTCAGGCCGCGCGATGATCTCGACAACCTTATTCGCCGCAGCCGCCGCGACCGGGTGGCCAAGGTACGTATGCCCATGCTGGAAAAGGCCGGAGCCGTTGGCGAAGCTATCATAAATAGCGGAGGACAATAGCACAGCCCCAATCGGCTGGTAGCCGCCGCCCAGGCCTTTGGCCACGGTGAGAATATCGGGCGTGATGCCGTCCTGCTCGCAGGCGAACATGGTGCCCGTGCGCCCCATTCCGCACATGACTTCATCGAGAATCAGCAACACGCCGTACTGATCGCAGATTTTCCGCACCCGCTTGAAGTAATCCGCCTCAGAGGCCACGGCGCCAAGCGTAGCCCCCACCACGGGTTCGGCCACAAACGCCATCACGCTTTCAGGGCCCAGCTCGAGAATCCTGGCTTCAAGCTCATCGGCAAGCCTTGCGGCATACGCCTCAAAAGATTCGTCGCTTGCCTTGTCACGATAGGCATAACAGGGCGAGACATGATGGGTTTGGGGCAAAAGCGGCTGGAACTGCTGCCTACGCATGGCGTTGCCGCCGGTGGCAAGCGCGCCCAGGGTATTGCCGTGATAGCTCTGGCGCCGGGCGATAATATGCCGCCGCTCTGGCCTGCCGGTTTCAACGAAATACTGGCGGGCCATTTTTAACGCGGCCTCTACCGCTTCTGAACCGCCGGAGACTAGGTAAACGTAATCCAGGCCATCTGGGGCCAGGTTCACCAGCTTCTCGGCCAGTTCCTCGGCGGCGTCCGTAGTGAAAAATCCGGTATGGGCGTAGCAGAGGTTATCAATCTGGGCGCGCATGGCCGCCAGCACTTCCGGGTGGCCGTGCCCCACACTCGTCACCGCCGCCCCGCCCGAACCATCCAGGTAGCGGCGCCCTTGGGTATCAGTGATATAGACGCCTTGCGCTGACGCCGCGTGCGGCAACGCCTGGCCAATACTGCGATGAAGAATACGCGCCATTATTATCGTTCCTTTTCAAACGCTACGTTCAGCGCAAGAGTGGCACGTTCCAACCCATTAATGCAACAATACAATCATTATATAATTTATTAAAACAAACGGATCATTGTTTTCGTTGAAAAGCCGCGTTTACACTCGTGCGCAATCATCTCAAGCCCTAGGCGTGTTAAGAGGCACCTTCCTATGCCACAAAGCCCTGTTTCACAGAGCGATCCGCTAAGAGAGCAGATCATTGCTCAGTTCGATGGTATGTCAGCCCAGCTGCAACAGGCAGCGCGCTACGTGCTTGAGCATCCGGAAGAAGTGGCCTTGGTGTCCATGCGCGAATTGGCGCGTTTGGCGGCGGTTCAGCCAGCCACCATGACGCGGCTTGCCAAAGTGCTGGGCTTTCAGGGCTATAACGAAATTCGCGCCCACTACGCACAAACGGTGCGTCAGCGAAACGATGGCTTTGCGGCGAAGGTACGCCAACGCGATGCTCAGGCGGCGAGCCCCCCAGGCAGTGATATCGCCTATCACATGTTGCACGGGTTAAGCGCCCAGATGGCAGCGCTCTGCGAGCCCGAGCAGCTCAAGCGCTTAACCGCCATGGCCGAAAGGCTCGCGGCGGCCAAAAAAGTCTATGTGTTGGGGTTACGCTCAAGTCATGTGGTGGCCTGGCATTTTCATTACGTGATGTCACTCTTAGGCGAGCGCTCGGTTCATCTTGATGGCCCTGCCGGAACGGGCGGCGACGCCTTGATTCGTGCAAAACCGGATGAGGTGGTGCTGGTCGTATCCATAAAACCCTACGCGCTGGATACGCTGACGCTTGCGCAGCTGGCAAAAGAGAAAGGCCTGTCTATTCTCTCGATTACCGATAGTGAGGTATCACCGCTGGCGGGAATTTCCGAGCATACGATTTACTGCGCCACGGAGAGCTACAGTTTCTTTCACACACTGGCCCCTGCCCTGGCCGTATCGGAAGTGCTCTGTACGCTGCTGGCCGAGCTCGATCGCCCTTCGGCATTGAAAGCCCTGCAGGACGCTGATGATCACCTGGCTCGTTTTAATACCTACTCAAATACGCTCCCTAGGCGGGAATGAGCAGTATCGCTTTAGCCAGCGTTGGCGCTGCGAAAGTACCTGCGAAAGTACCTGCGAAAGTACCGCACATAAAAAAGTGCCCGGCCTGGGCCGGGCACTACTTTTCATAAGAGGATAACGCTTACCGCTTACGGGGCTTTATTGGTACCTGAGCCCTGGGTGTTGCCGGAAGGCGTGTTCGAGCCCGCCAAGCCTGGTTCTCTAACGCCCTTTGAGGTGTCCGGCGTGGTGCCGGTAGTGCTTGAGCTAATGCCTGAGGCCGAGTTATGGCCTGGAGCCTGGCTGCTGGACGAAGGGCTTCCCGGCGTGGTGGAGCGAGACATTGACTGATCGTTATCGCTGGACGATGAATGCTGATTACCATGCGTATCGTCTTTCATATGCTCCGCCTTTTCATGGATCTTATCCTGGGCTCTATCTACCTGCTCCTGCCCCGCTTCCGCCGCTCTGTGCAGGGCGCGATCACGGTATTCGCCCATGTATTCATCCTCTTTGCGCGTGGTCGGAAACAGGCTTGCCAAGGCAGCGCCCAGAGCAACGCCTAAGGCGCCTACCACTAGCGGATGCTCCTGAACAAAATCAGATGAACTACTGCCCATGTGGCGGGCGCGTTCAGACATGTTGTGAAGATGATCCCGCGTACCGTGCTGAAGGTGGGATGTAGAATCGCGCATACTGCCTCCCATATGCTGTGCCTTTTCGCCAAGATGATGCGCTTTATCACCTATCTGATGCGCAACGTCTTTGGCTTTTTCACTGAAATGATGGGCTTTATCTTTGGCGCCCTCTTTCACGCTGCTCATCCGGCCTTTGCTATCGCCATGGGGCTCAGGGTTACCGGCGACGTAGCCTGGCGTACTGGTATAGTTCTGCGTACCGCCATGCGTATGCGTGCCTTCATGAACGGGAACACCCGGCGAGCCGTGAGAGCCGCTATATCCGGTAGACGCATGCTCATCCATATAGTGATGCGACGGTCCACGCTGATAGCGATGCCCCTGGTTCGGATTACGCTGGGCCATCATCAGCCAGCCAAGACCCGCAGTAGTCACTAAAAAAGGCACTGGGTTTTGCTTGATGGTATTACCCAGGTTGGACACAAACTCGTTGGCGCCACCTTGCCGGATATACTCATAGGACGTATTGAAAAGCTGCTGAGGAGAGAAGCGTTCCTCGATTTCGTGCAGAGTGGAGTCAAGGCGTTCACGCGAACGATGGATATCCTTTTCGATCTCTTCCGTACTTCGATGATCGGGGCGATGATCATGGCGCTCATCGTGAGTATGGTCACTGCGCTTATGATCGTGATCGTGGTCACTCATTTTAGCTCCTCCTTGACGTTGCGCTGATGCTCCTTGGCGAATTCCTTATCGTGACGCAAGCTACTGATCGTGCGATTAGGCATTAGATTGCGCGCCTGAAGCTGTTTCATACCGCCTTTAAGCATAATGAAGCCGATCAGTGTCACGACGACACCCACGATGATCGCGGATAGCCATGGCGTCATATCGGGTGGCAGCACTTCGTTTAGCACAAATACCAGCGCGGCAAGCAGCGTAAGAAAGCCGCCCAGCAGCACTGCGCCAGCAATTGCAATGGTCGCAATGCTCGCCATTACCTGATGCGTTTTTTCCGACACCTCGGCCTTGGCAAGCTCAGCTTCATTGCGCACTAGAGACGTTATTTCCTGCATGACCGTCGATAAAAGCGACCCGACAGACGATCCCTGCGATGAAGTTTTATGATCTGAATCCATTCGTAACCTCCTTTGCCCGGTAGTCAGGGCGCTTAGCTAGATGTTTAGACGCTCAACGGTTCTAAACCTGGCCTGGGTTAAGCAGTAGCTCATAAGGGGTTAATCAAAGCGCCTTAGAGCTACTATCACATTGCATAGAGGCTGTTTTAAACCGTCAGATACTTCCACCGGGACCGCTGGGTTTGTTCACTGAACCTGCACCACCCAAGGGGTCATTGGCCAAGCCTTGTGATGAGCCTGGCGACGTACTGGGAGAAGTACTGGACGAAGCCCCGGGATTTACTGTTGGACCGCGTGAAGTCCCCTGCAGCGACGAGCTTTGCTGGGTTGGGTCATGCGCCACCCCGGTAGAAGCGCCGTGCATAATGCCTGCCGAGGGATTGTCAGGCGTTGGCGACGAATGGCTGGAATATGCGCCCGAAGGCTGGTTGGAGTAACCGCTGGACGGGTGAGAATGATCATTTGATGAATGCGAATGCTGACCAGAACTGCGTAAAAAGCGTGTTAGCAAAAAGCCTGCAGCAATCGCGCCACCAAAGAAAAGAGCTGGCTCGCGACGGCTGTAGCTTTGCGCTTCCTGGCAAATACTTTTTAAGTCCTTGTCACGCAGTTTATTTGAGAGACGATCAGCGGTATCAGCAAGCTTTCTAACCTGTTGGGAGAAATAGGGCTGCTGCTGATTGTCGAACTCATCGGCCATTTTATAAAAGACGCTGGTAAATTTTTGCGTCTGCTCGGCAGCGGTATCACGCTGTTGGTTATAAAAGTGTTCAGCCTGATGCTGGGCTGCATCACTTACATCATGAACGGCATCCCGACCTTGCTGCTTTAGATGGTCGCTATTGGGAGAATGCGCTGTACCGTTATTCGATTGAGGCGAACCGGTAGCCGTATTCGGCGTAGATGAAGAACCTGGGTCAGCCTGTTTTCCATGATCAATCATTAGTCACTTCCTCCTTGTCGCTTCACTCATTAGCGACTGTATCGAACAAGTACGCTAGGTGAAACAAAACGAACTGGACCACTGCTACATTAATAAGCGCTTTATAAAGCATTCCGTTAGATATTTAATGGAACTCTTAATTTAAGCGTCTTTTCAATATAGTGCGCCTCCTTACCCTGTCAATTTATACCCCCACCCTCCTCCTAATAGCGAATAACTTTAATCATTATCAAAACAAATTTATTAACCTATATTAAAAACCTTACAACGCGCCATTTATTTTAATTTTACTTATAAATTACAAACACTTAAATAAATCCAGGCACAAGATTTAATATATGATCGATAACTTTATAAATTATTTTTCAACGCCAATGAATTCCCTTGCCCACAAGACACTGATTACTCTTTTATTGCGCCCCTACTTTATTAAGGCATCTTTATTAATAGCTTAACCGTCTCTCCGTGTAATCTTGATTTCAAGCTTGGCTAAATACCAACAACGCCATTTAGAGCCCCAGCATTAAAAAATCGATTATTTAATGCCACCACTATTAGAGTAGCGTTAACCACTAACATTAATAAAAAAGCCAGCTTAGTAAGCTTTCAATTTGGCTCTCTTTACAGGGGTGCGCTAGGGTAAATATTGACGTAACGGCCCCTGGGCGTCATCGCCTGCGGTGTTGGAAAGATTACTGTGCCAACAAGGAGTAATTGCACATGAGCGAGCAAAAACTACCGCCTCAGCATCAGGACGAACAGCCAGGCGATGAGCATGAAATGCGCCCCGAACCTGAGTTCATTCGCGATAGCTATCAAGGAACTCAAAAGCTTAAAGATAAGGTCGCTCTTATTACCGGCGGCGATAGCGGTATTGGACGTGCCGTTGCGGTGCACTACGCTCGCGAAGGCGCCGATAGCGTTATTGTTCATCTGGAGGAGGATAAAGATGCTGAGGATACTAAAGCGCTGGTAGAGGCCGAAGGCCGCAGCTGCCTGGTGCTAAAGGGCGATGTCGGTGACCCTGAGTTTTGCCGTGAGATAGTCAAGAAGACGTTGGATCACTTCGGCAAGCTCAATATTGTGGTCAATAATGCCGCCGAGCAGTACGACTGGAACGATCTGACCGAGGTGCCAGATGAGCAGATAATGCGCACCTTCCAGACCAATATCTTCAGCCACTTCTATGTGACGAAAGCCGCGCTGCCGCATCTGCAAAAAGGCGACACCATCATCGAGACCTCCTCTATCAACGCCTTTAAAGGCAACGATACGCTGATTGACTACAGTGCCACCAAAGGGGCGATTCAAGGGTTTATGCGCTCGATGGCCATGTCGTTGATGGATCGCGGCATTCGCGTTAACGCCGTGGCGCCAGGCCCAGTGTGGACCCCGCTGATTCCAGCAAGCTTCGATGATGAGAAAGTGGCCTCGTTTGGCGGCCAAGTGCCAATGAATCGCGCGGGCCAGCCCAGCGAAATGGGCCCCGCTTATGTGTATCTGGCAAGCGAAGATTCTTCGTATATGACCGGGCAGACCTTGCACCTTAACGGCGGGGTTATTCTAAACACCTGATGACCAACCGGGCGGGGCCAGCCAAAGGCCGCCCCGCCCCTAACAGCCCCCGATTTCACAACTCACTATTCCCAACTCATCATTCACCATCCCCCTATCCCGCCAACTTCTTCACCAACACTTTCGATTTACGTGCGTGGTTATAGGCTTCGCGCTTCAAGGGCGGCAAATCATCCAGGCTGGCCGTTTGAAAGCCGTGTTCCACAAACCAGTGGGCCGTGTGGGTGGTTAACACAAATATGGCGGTTAGCCCACGCTGGCGGGCGCGGCGCTCCAGGGCTTCCATCAAACGCTCTCCGCGCTCGCCCCCTCGGTAGCTGCCGTGTACCGCTACACAGGCCAGTTCGGCAATCGTGGTTTCGGGGAACAGGTGCAGCGCGGCGCAGCCAATCACCATGCCGTCACGCTCGATGACCATATAGTCATCAATTTCGTGCTCCAGGCGCTCGCGCGAGCGGGCCACCAGCATGCCGCGGCGCTCCAGAGGCTCAAGCAGCTCAAGCAGCCCGGCAATATCGTTTAGCTTGGCCGGGCGTAGCTGCTCGTAGCGGTGCTGGGTGATCATGGTGCCCACGCCGTCCCGGGTGAATAGCTCCCCCAGCAGCGCGTCGTGGTTGCGCCACGACAACAAGTGCGTGCGGGCCACACCCTCAAGTGCGGCGTTACACGCTGCCTGAAGGTGACGGGCAAGCTCGCTGCCGGGCAGCGCGCTCTCAAGTCTGGGTTCGGCATCGGCAGGGGTTAGCTGGCGCAGCAAGGCACCTTCTTCATCCTGCAGGCCTTCCGAGTCGCCCAGCAGTATCAGCTTATCGGCCTTGAGCGCCACGGCGGCGTGCTGGGCAACTTCTGCGGCATCCAGGTCAAATACTTCCCCCGTGCTTGAAAAGCCCAGCGGCGGCAGAAGCACTAACGAGCCTTTATCCAGCAGCCCTTCAATCGCGCTTGCGCGCACGCGGCGTACTTCGCCGCTATGGTCAAAATCGACCCCTTCACGCACGCCCAAGGGCTTGGCGGTGACCAGATTGCCGGAAATCACGCTGAGTTCAACGCCGTGAAGCGGCGTACTGGGTAGGCCGAGTGACAGGCGTGCTTCAAGCCAGAGCCGCTGGTGCGCGGCGACCTGCTCTACGTGAGTCATCACCGCACGGTCGGCCACCCAGCGGCCGTTAATGCGCGTAGGCTCAACGTTTGCCTGGGTAAGCGCTTCCTGTACCTGGGGGCGCGTGCCGAATACCACGACCAATCGCACGCCCAGCGTATGCAGCAGGGCTAAATCCTGAATGAGCTGTTCCCCGCGGCCAGACGCCATGGCTTCGCCTTCAATCAAGATGACAAAGGTTCGCCCCCGGTGCGCATTAATGTAGGGGGAAGCGTTACGAAACCAATCAACAAAGGGGAAGTGCTTATCCAAGGCCGCTCTCCGGCAGCAAGTGAAAGAAAAACTCTGCGTTTAAAATCTACTCGCTACTTTACCAGAGCACAAAAAACAGCGGCACCTTCTATTGCAAATTGGCTAACGCAAATCTGCATGAAGGTGCCGCTGAGAGTCAGGCGTTTACTGCTAGCCGAACATGCCTTTAAACATGAAGAAGAACACGATGGCCAGACCCGCGCCAGCCGGCAGCGTAATCAGCCACGAAATAACGATCGTGCCGATAACGCGCAGGTTAAGTGCCGCCATACCGCGTGCCAAGCCGACACCGAGTACCGCGCCGACCAAAGTGTGAGTCGTCGAAATTGGCAGGCCCGTGCCGGAGGCAACCACCACGGTGCTGGCAGCGGCAAGCGTTGCTGCAAAGCCACGGCTCGGGGTTAGCTCAGTAATCCCGGTGCCTACGGTCGCGATGACTTTATGCCCGTAAGTCACCAGGCCAAACACAATACCGCCACCGCCCAGCACTAGCACCCACCAGGGCACCAGCGCGGCGCTATCGATCATGCCTTCGCTGCGCACCACGCTAATGACGGCGGCCAGCGGGCCAACCGCGTTGGCCACATCGTTAGAACCGTGGGCGAACGCCATGGCACACGCGGTAAAGATCATCAACACACCAAACACGCGCTCTACATTGGCATAGCCAAAATGATCGTTGGCATTCTGGGTGTACTTGATACGCCGCTGCATGATGATGCCAAGGCCCATAATCAACACGCCAATCAAGATCGACAGCAACAGGCTCTGGCTAAAGGTAAGGTGTAAGCCAACATGGGAAAGCCCTTTGGTGAGCGTCACCATAGACACGATAAAGCCGACTAAAAACACATAGCCCGGCACATAGCGCTTGGCCGCCGCAAACGGGTCTGAGCTTTCAAATATCAGGTGGTGCACCGACTTAAACAGCATATAGCCGATGGTACCGGCGATCAGCGGCGAGACGACCCAGCTGGAAGCGATCTGGCCCACTTTGCCCCAGGCAACTGCATCCACGCCCAGGCCGACTGCGGCAAAACCCACGATAGCGCCGACAATCGAGTGCGTGGTGGAAACCGGCCAACCGCGGGCGGAAGCCACCATTAACCAGATACCGGCAGCCAAGAGCGCAGACAGCATGCCGTAAACCAGAAACTGTGGGTTCGCTTCAAGCAGGTTGGCGTCGATGATTCCGCCACGGATGGTGGCCGTTACCTCACCACCGGCAAGCCAGGCACCTAAAAATTCAAAAACAACCGCAATGATAATAGCTTGTTTGATGGTGATCGCTTTCGACCCCACCGAGGTTCCCATGGCGTTGGCGACATCGTTTGCACCGACCCCCCAAGCCATAAAAAAGCCAAACAAACAGGCCAGGATGATAAAAATATCACCGTGCTGGGCAATAATATGCATGAAATCCCCTTAGCGAGCGGTCAAAATCTGCAAGCGACTGCCCACACGCTCAGCGCGGTCGGACACTTCACCTACCCATTCGATGATCTTGTAAAGAAAGATCACATCGACGGGTGGCAGCTGGCTTTCAAGTTGAAAAAGCTGCCGACGAATGGCGACCTGCTGAGCGTCCGCCTGGTGTTCAAAGTTATGCAGTTCGCGAATCATGTTGTGCATAACATCGGAAACATTCCGCCCAAAGCCGGACTCAAGGAGTTCCATCAGCTCTTCAAGTGCTTGGCGCGCTTGAGCAACACATGCCACGCTAGTGATCATATAATCGCGCATCGGCTCGGCGAGCTCGTCAGGCACGCGCATTTTACGCCCCAGCATAATGCCGGTAATGTCGCGCACCTTGTTGGCGATTTTGTCCTGCACACTAATCAAATCCAGCAGATCGGACCGGGAAACCGGCAAAAACATGGTGCTGGGCAGGTTAAGCCGCAGGTCCGTTTTCAGCACATCGGCTTCGTGCTCTAAGCGGGTCACGTTTTCACGCAGCTCAGCAGCTTTATCCCAGTCGCCAGCAAGGGATGCTTCAAAAAATGGCAACAACTGATCGGCGCATTCATTGGCCTTGACGATGTGGGCCAGCAACGGCTGGAATGGCGAGCGGCCAAACATCGCAGAAAAAGGATTGGAGGTAACCATAGTGCCTTTTAGCCTGTTTTCGGGGAGCCTGGAAATGGCGACGCCAGTATAAAGAGTGCGCTCGCCGCCGTCATGAAAAGTTCATATTGGTAGCAAAAATTTCATCAGCATTTCACGTTTAAGAGTGGCTATTGTCATGAAAAATGCAACTCCTATTGAAGTAGAATTAAAGCTTGCCCTTGCGCCTGCAAGCATTGGGGCCTTGTTAAGCCACCCGTTACTCGCGTCTCAACCACCGCTCACCCAAACCCTCGCCAATACCTATTTCGATACCCCAACCAACGACTTAGCCAACGCCCGCGTGGCCGTTCGTCTGCGCCAGATAGATGAGCGCGTACTGCAAACCGTGAAAACGGCAGGCAAAGGTGGGGGCGGGTTATCCAGTCGCCAAGAGTGGGAATGGCCTGTCACTGGCAACCAGTTGGATCAGGAAGGCTTGGCCGCACTACCGCCCTTTCAAGGCGAGCTGGCCGAGCGGCTGGCAAGCCTTGCCCCCAAGCTGCGCACCGATTTTATCCGGCGTAGCTGGCAGTTGACCTGGCAAGGCAGTCATATTGAGTTGGTAATGGATGAAGGCGAGATCGAGAGCGGCGCTTATCGCACGCCTATTTGTGAGCTAGAGCTGGAGTTAAAAGCCGGTGATCCGGAAACCCTGTGGTCGTTAGCCATCGCGCTTGCCGAAAAGATCCCGCTTCGCCCGTCTGACAGCAGTAAAGCATCCCGCGGCAACGCCTTGGCTGCCCAGCAGTGGCCACTACCCGAGGCTACCACTCCCGCGCAATGGCTTCACCGGGCAACGCTTGCTCTGGATGCCTATCACGATAGCCAGCAAGGCCACTACCTTAACGTGGCCCAGGACGCGTTAGCCCAGTTGGCCGAACATCCAGGTTTGTCTGCCGACATGCAGATGCAGGCTAAAGCCTTACCGGCAGCGCTTCTGGGCGATGGCCAGCCCAGCATTGCCTATGGCGTTAATCTATTGACGCTTTCACATCGTTTAGCGCTGCAAAGCGCGCTAAGCTGACATTCATACTGTTTTAAGCGACATCGGTTCAGACCATGCGGGCTTGAAACACGTACTGTATATCAAGAATGTTTACCAATAGGCTAAATCACCAGATAAGTGATTGTTTATTTCACTGGGATTGCTATGAGCTTCAACCTGACACCTGCAGCTGAGGGCCTACGCACCCAGCTTTTTCATATTATCTTTGAATCCGATACCCCGGCTGCCAAAGGATTCGATATTGCGCTGATCGTAATGATCATGGCCAGTGTTGGGGTGATTTTGCTGGGTAGCGTTCAAGATGTCTCCCAGGAGTACGGCTGGCTGTTTTATTACCTGGAGTGGGCGTTCACGATACTGTTTACGCTGGAACTTGCCGTGCGTATTTACTGCCTTGAGCGTCCGTCTATTTACTTGAAAAGCTTTTACGGCGTGGTGGATATGATCTCTATTCTGCCCGCCTGGCTGGTATTACTAATGCCGGGTTTTCATGCGCTGGTGATTATTCGCATCCTACGGGTGCTGCGAATTTTTCGTATTCTGCGCCTGATGGAGTTTGTGGGTGAAGGACGCCTGCTGATCGATGCCTTAAAACGTAGTTTTCATCAGGTACTGCTGTTCTTCTGCAGCATCTTGATGGTCGTTACTATGTTCGCCGCGCTTATGTATACCATCGAGTCGCCGGAGACAGGCTTTACCAGCATTCCCATGTCGATTTACTGGGCAGTGGTAAGCGTTACCACGGTAGGGTATGGCGATATCGTTCCCGGTACAGCGGTGGGCAAAGCGATTACCGTGGTTCTGATGCTGATTGGTTACTCGATCATCGCGGTGCCCACGGGTATTTTTTCCGCCCAGGTAATCCGCTCTATTCGTGAAGACCGCTACTCCGATGAGGCGTGCCCGGGCTGCGGCCATGACCGTCACGAAAAGCGTGCTCGTTATTGCCTGCGCTGCGGTACCTGGTTGGATGAAACAACGGAAGACCCGCACAAAGAAGACCTGCAGAAAGAACCCTAGCTTGGCTGGCTACTCAAAATATCTGGTAGCGCCATGGCCACGCTCGCGTGGGCATGGCGCTAAGCCAGGGCTTAGCTTTCCAGGACTTAACTTTCCAGGACTTAGCTTTCCAGGACTTAGCTTTCAAACGGGGTAATATCGCCGCGTCCTTCACGCACAATTTTGGGCGGCAGTTCACGCAAATCAATTACGCTGGTGGGGTCGAGATGACAGGCGCCGCCATCAATAATTAGATCCAGATGTGCTCCAAAGCGCTCGCGAATTTCTTCGGGGTCGCTCATGGGTAGGTCATCTCCTACCGGAATCAGCGTCACGCTCATCAGCGGCTCGCCCAGGGCCTCAAGCAGCGCGTGGGTAATCCGGTGATCGGGTACGCGCACGCCAATCGAGCGGCGCTTGGGATGCAATAGCAGGCGCGGCACTTCGGTGGTGGCATCCAGGATGTAGGTATACGGCCCTGGCGTATGCGCTTTCAGCAGCCGGAAAACGGCGTTATCCACCTTGGCATAAGTGCCAATTTCTGAAAGGTCCGAACACATCAGCGTAAAGTTGTGCTTGTCATCCAGCGAGCGCAGCCACTTTATCTTTTCAATCGCTTTCTTTTCACCCAGGTGGCAGCCCAGCGCATAGCCCGAATCCGTTGGGTAAGCCACCACCCCGCCTTTGCGAATAATCTCGATAGACTGATCGATCAGACGCTTTTGCGGGTTTTCGGGGTGAATCTGAAAATACTGACTCATAGTCTGCTCCTGCCCGTGGGCTCATTTCAATCCATTGGGGTGTTCACTTACTTATTTATACGCGTACTCATACCATAGCTGACGAAGCGGCTAATGGCCCAGCGGGAGCGTCGCGCAGATGCGACAACCGGGGGTGCTGCCAGATAGGCGGGGCGGCCGTGCGCGGCACCATGCTCATGCTGCCGGGCGCGGCGTGGCTGCCGGGGAAGTGAAAGTCGCTGCCTAATGAAGCGTAAAGCCCACGCTCGACCATTTGGCGGGCCAAGTCACGCGTGACATCCGGATTCTGCTGGCCGCTGACCAACTCAGCTGCGTCTCCGCCCGCCGCCTGAAAGGTATCCATTAAAAGACCCCGTTTACGCCGGGTTAACCCATAGCGTAACGGGTGCGCGATGACCGCTACGCCGCCGGAAGCCACCACCCACTCAACGACTTCGCTAATTTCCGGCCAGTGGGCTTTAACATCGCCTTTCTTGCCGCTACCCAGGTAACGTTTGAACGCGGTAGCCCAATCGGCCACTACACCCTCGGCGACCAGCGCGCGGGCGAAATCAGGCCGCCCCAACGGGCGGTCGCTGCCCGCCTGCTCACGGGCTTTTGCCAGGGCGTTGGGCAGGCCCACCTTTTCCAAGCGCTCAGCAATCACTTCTGCGCGCTGAATACGCGCCAGACGCTGCTGTTCAAGCCCTTCCACCAACGGCCCCTGCAGGCCACCCGGCATGAGTGCGACCACGTGAATATTGATACCCTGCCAGCGGGTGGATAACTCGCAGCCGGGTACCAGACAAATCCCGGCCTGCTGGGCGGCCTGCCCGGCTTCGTCGATACCGTCCATGGTGTCGTGGTCAGTCAACGCCATGTGGGTAAGGCCGCGCTCAGCGCATAGCGCTACCAGCTCAGTGGGGGTTAACGCGCCGTCGGACGCCGTTGAGTGCATGTGCAGATCAGCCGAATAGCGCTGATCTGCATCAAACACCGCAGGAAGTAACGTGGGGATCAAGGGCATGGGCATGACGTCGTGTGGCGAGTTTGTCAGAATAGGGATGTCGTACACGAACAGGCATAATGCTGTGTGTTCATAATGCTCTGTATGGGACGGTGCACGAATGCTCGCCATGGTGCGCGCTTATACGAGTGCGGTCAATGCCGCATAGAGCGCTTTACTGCATGCTTTTAAGGAGTTATCCCCATGCTTTACGCGATTATTAGTGAAGACGTATCGAATAGCCTGGAGCGCCGTATGGCCGCCCGCCCAGATCACCTGGCCCGTATTGAAGCGCTGCGCGATGAAGGCCGCCTGGTATTGGCGGGACCGCATCCGGCGGTCGATACCGAAAACCCCGGTGATGCGGGTTTTAGCGGCAGCTTGATCGTGGCGGAATTCGACAGCCTAGAAGCCGCTCAAAGCTGGGCTGACGCTGATCCATACATCATTGCAGGTGTCTATGCCAAGGTAATTGTTAAGCCGTTCAAGAAAGTTTTGCCTTGACCGAAAGTCGCTAGTGTGGAGGGTCCGCCAGCTAATTCACAGAGCCTGTGGAAAACTCTGTGCAAACCCAGCGGACGCTTTGCGCTAAGCCAGAGATAACGCCCCGATTAACAAATTGGCTATTTTTTAACCACTTCTCTCATTACGGATACCCGCGTGCCTCAACGCCCTACTGCTTTGCCTCCTCTAACGGCGTTAAGCGCGCCTTTACTCACCTGGAGTGACACTTCACCGCACTCGGATGACTTCGATGACGTGTATTTTTCCCGTGAGGGTGGCCTTGAAGAGACCGAGCACGTTTTTTTAAATACCAACCGCTTACCTGAACGCTTTGCCGCCTGGGAAAGCACGCGGGCGTTTGTAATCGGGGAAACCGGCTTTGGGACGGGGCTCAATATGCTGTGCGCCTGGGCCTGCTTTGAACAGCACGCACCCGCCGGGGCGCGGCTGCATCTGTTATCCACAGAAAAGTATCCTCTGGATCGGACGTCACTTGAGCGCGCCCTGCGCGCCTGGCCGTCGCTTGCGGGTTATTCACAGGTGCTTTGTGAGCAGTGGCCCGCATCGGTTAGCGGCGTACACCGCCTACACCTGAGCGACCGCGTTACGCTGGACCTGCATTATGGCGATACCACCGAGCGTCTGGCGCTTTTAGACGGCCAGGTCGATGCCTGGTTTCTAGACGGCTTTGCGCCTTCCAAAAATCCTCAGATGTGGCAACCCGAGCTGTTTGAAGCCATGGCGGCGCGCTCTCGGCCAGGGGCCACCTTTGCCACATTCACCTGCGCAGGCATCGTTAAGCGGGGCTTGAAAGCGGCAGGCTTTACCTGGAAAAAAGTCCCCGGCTGCGGGCGTAAGCGCGAAATTCTCGCGGGCATGATTGAAACACCGCCTGTTGATAAACGCCGTGAAGCAACGCCTTGGTTTACACCACCGGCGCCTCTCAAAACTCAGCATGTGGCGGTAATTGGTGCAGGGATTGCCGGGTGTAGCGTGGCGGCGGCGCTTGCCAGGCGCGGCATCAAGGTTAGCGTGATTGAGCGCACGGCGCCGGGGGCAGGCGGTTCGGGTAATCGTCAGGGGGCGCTTTATGTAAAGCTTGCCGCTGATACCAACCACCAGAGCCGGTTTTATCTCTCCGGCCTGTTATACAGCCAGCGTTGGCTTAGCCAATTAAAAGCGCCTTCACTTTGGCAACCCTGCGGCGTGGTTCAGCTGGCAACAAACGCTAAAGAAGCCAAGCGCCAGCAACGCTTTAGCGAGCAGCATGCGCTGCCCGAAGCCGTGGTGGTGTCACCGCTTACCCAAGGGCTTAGCGAGGCGGCCGGCGTTACCATTGACGCCCAGCACGCGCTTTTTTATCCACAGGCGGGCTGGGTGCGGCCCAAGGCGCTATGTGAACACTTACTTCAAAGCCCCAACATTACCCTTACCCAAGGTGAGGTAACGTCGCTTAACCGTGAGCATGAACACTGGCAGCTGAAGCTTGCTGATGGGCGTACGATAAATGCTGACCACGTGGTGATTGCAAGCGCTCACTACGCCAACACGTTTACTCAGACGGCCTTTGCGCCCCTACAGCAGGTGCGCGGCCAGGTTAGTGAAGTGACACTGCCCGTCGGCGTAAAAGGCCCTGAGCGGGTCGTGTGCGCGGGTGGCTATGTATCACCGGCGTTTGAAGGCGTGCTGACCTTTGGCGCAAGCTTTGTGCCTAACAATGACTCTACCGAAGTGACCGATACCGACCATCAGCGCAATATCGAGGAGCTTCGCCAAACGCTCCCGGCACTGGTGGCAGAACTTGAGACAGCGTTGGAAAGCACAGGCGCCCAACTGACCCCACAGGCGCTTGAAGGGCGTGCGGCGGTGCGCGCTGCAAGCCCGGATAAAACGCCCTATGCGGGCCCGGTGCCCGACGCTTCTGCCTGGCAGTCAGCGTATGCCGTGCTGGGTAAAGATGCCTCGCGGGCACCGGATGTAGCTGGCGAACACTACCCCGGCTTGTGGATATCGACCGCTCACGGCTCGCGTGGGCTCTCAAGCGCGCCGCTATGCGCTGAGGTGATCGCCTCCCGACTGTGCGATGACCCCATGCCTCTGGAGGCGCCGCTGGTCGATCACCTTCACGCCGGGCGGCGTATTATCAGCGCGATCATTCGCGGTCAGTAGTCGCCCTCTTCCTCATCATCCGCCAGATCCCGACCGAAGGAACGCCACTGCGCCAGGGTCATTACTTCGGTCATTTCAAGCTTCAGGTCGTGGGCAATAATCAACTCGCTGCGCGCCAGCTGCTTTTTAAGCTCAGCCACCCAGCCTTTCATTCCCTCACCAGTATCCGTGGTGTCATAACCCTGTCGGGTAACAAAGGCCTCCAGCAGCGCATCAAGGGTTTCCGGGGGCAGCATGCGGGCGGGTACTTCAATAAAACGGCTCATTCAGGTTGCTCCCACTGCGAAAGGCGTTCGATAAAGGTCGCTTCATCGACCACTTCAACGCCTAGCTGTTCAGCTTTGGTTAACTTGCTGCCTGACGCTTCGCCAGCCACCAGCGCCGTGGTCTTTTTCGAAACGCTGCCCGCCACTTTGGCACCCAGCGCCTGCAGCCGCGCCTTGCCTTCATCGCGGGTCATGCTTTCCAGCGCGCCGGTCAGCACCCAGGTCTGGCCTTCAAGCGGCGTGGGACCTTGGGCGACTTCGGCTTCCTTCCAGGTAACGCCTGCTTCAATCAGCGCGGCAATCGTTTCCTGGTTGTGCGGCTGACGGAAAAACGTATGCACGTGGGCTGCCACAATCGGGCCCACATCATTCACCGCCTCAAGCGCTGCAAGCTCGGCCGCCTGAAGTACCTGCAGCGTACCAAAGTGGCTGGCCAGATTGGCCGCCGTGGCCTCACCCACTTCACGAATCCCCAGCGCGTAGATAAACCGGGCGAGCGTAGTGTGTTTGGCTTTATCCAGCGCGTTGACCAGATTCACCGATGACTTTTCGCCCATACGCGGCAGGCTCTGCAGCTGCTCAACGGTCAGGTGGAAAAGATCGGCGGGGGTTTTCACCCAATCAAGCTGCACCAGCTGATCGATCAGCTTCACGCCCAGGCCATCTACATCCAGAGCCTTGCGGCTGGCAAAGTGTTTAAGCGCTTCCTTACGCTGCGCGGCGCAGTACAGCCCGCCCGAACAGCGGGCAACGGCTTCACCGTCCACACGCTCGATATCCGAGCCACATACCGGGCAGTGCTCGGGGAACACAATCGGTTGCGCATCGGCCGGGCGCTTGTCCACATCCACCCGCACTACCTGAGGGATAACATCGCCTGCGCGCCGAATGGTGACCGTATCGCCGATCATGACGTCCAGCCGGGTGATTTCATCGGCGTTGTGCAGCGTGGCATTGGAAACGATAACGCCCGCCACGCTCACCGGTTCAAGCCTTGCCACCGGGGTGATGGCACCGGTACGGCCGACCTGAAATTCAACGTCGTTGAGCGTGGTGACTTCTTCCTGAGCAGGGTATTTAAACGCGGTGGCCCAGCGGGGGGCTCGGGCCACAAACCCCAGCTCGCGCTGGTAGCGCAGCGCATTGACCTTGATCACCACGCCGTCGATATCGTAGCCCAGCTGATCACGTTTCGCGCCCAGCTGCTCGCAATACTCGACCACAGCCTGCGGGCCGGTCAGCACTTTTAACTCGGCACTTGAGCGAAAACCCAGTGTGATCAGGCGGGCCATCAGTTCGCTATGTGTCGCATCGCCCATGTCGGGCTCAAGGCGTGCCGCCTGGTAGGCGTGGAACTCAAGCGGGCGGGTCGCGGTAATCTGGGGGTTTAACTGGCGCAGGCTGCCCGCTGCAGCGTTACGTGGGTTAGCAAAGACCTTGCTGCCTTCTTCCCGGGCGCGCTCGTTGAGGGCCTCAAAGCCTTTGTGGCGCATGATAACTTCACCGCGCACTTCCAAAAGCTCAGGGATTTGCTTGCCCATCAGCTTTAAAGGCACCGAGCGCAGCGTGCGCAGGTTAGAGGTAATGCCCTCCCCGGTACGGCCATCGCCACGGGTGGCGCCGCTAACCAATACGCCCTGCTCATAGACCAGCGATACCGCCGCACCATCAAGCTTAGGCTCACAGGTAAACTCGACCTCATCAGCCTCGCACTCCAGGCGCTCGGCCACGCGCTGGGCAAAGGCGATAATATCCTCTGCGTTAAACGCGTTATCCAATGAGAGCATGGGAATAGCATGGGCAACCGAGGGAAACCCATCGGCTGGGGCGGCACCTACTCGCTGAGTAGGTGAATCCGGTGAGATAAGCGAGGGGTTTTCGGCTTCCAACTGTTTTAAACGCTGCAATCTACGATCGTAGTCGGCATCCGTTAACGTTGGCTCGTCCAATACGTAGTAACGGTAGTTGGCTTCATCAAGCTCGGCGCGCAGCTGGGTGACTTCTTCCAGCAATTGGGGGTCAGGCTGACTCATTAACGTTGGTTTCCATCGTACAGGCTAAAAGCGATCACAAAAAAGACACATCTTAGAACAAAAACACCCGCCTTCTGCAAGAAGGCGGGTGTTTAATCGCAAGCGTTACTTAGTGGGCTTGCATATGGCGATGCAGACGATGGCGCCGCTCGAAATCGCGTACCCGCTGACGGGCAAACTCGATGGTTTGCGCCGTCATGACGCTGCGGTGTTCATCTTTCAGTTCACCGCCCATATGGCGTACCACTACCATGGCGGTTTCGACCATGGCTTCAAAAGCGGCTGAGCTGTCGACCGCTCCCGGCAAGGGCATCAGGAAAGTAACGCCTGGAGTCACAAACTCGCCCATTTCCTCGATCGGGAAGGTGCCAGGCTTGACCACATTGATCATCGAGAACTGCAGCTCGCTATCGGGGCTCTCGGTTTCAAAGCGGTGGAAGACACCCATCGGGCGGCTGTAACGCAGGCCGCACGCCATAATGAGATCAAGCAACTTGCTGCCATCAAAGCCTTCCGGGTCACGAGAAAGCACGCTGATTACGATGACTTCATCAGCATTGGAAAGCGTCTCTTTGGCATGCTCGCCAGACACATCATGACGTAACGCTTTTTCAAGCGTTGGGTGAGTACGTACTACCGAGTCACGCTGAGCACGAACCGGCGCGTCATCATAAGACTCGTAATTTTCGTACTCTTCGCTCGGCTCGTCATACGCATAAGCGGGCTCTGGTTCGTCATATCGAGGCGCGGCGGCTTTTTGAGCGGCAGCGGCGAGAGCAGCGGCCTCGTGTGCCTCTGCCTGCTCCTGAGCGATACGGGCTTTTTCTGCTTCGGCGGCTTCTTTCGCTTCACGGCGCTGTTCGGCTTCCAGCGCTTTACGCTCAGCCTTCTGCTTGGCCAGCGCTTCAGCACGTATGGCTTTTTCAGCTTTTTTACGCGCCTTCTCTTTACGACGGATAATCAAACGACGCTTAAAGGAGCGGCCGATACCTTCAAAATCGACCAACCGGTATTCGTCGACTTCATCATCATTAAGCTCGTCGTACTCGCCAACCGTATCTTCGCGCAGTTGGCGACGCTTGGGCGCATCCTGCTTGGCAAACACGGCGTCTTCTGGCTCGGCACGTAAAACAGGCTCAGCTGGCGTAGCGGCGGTGGACAGCGCAGGGTCTGCGACGCTCTCTTTATCTACCTCGTTAAACGCATCTACCTTATTAACCGAGGCGACTTCTGCATCGCCAGTGGTTAATTCATCAGTAACGGACAGCTCATCGGTAGTCGATTGATTGGTAGCAGATAAAGAGATAGACGGCTCATCAATGTGGCGTTCGCTTTGGGCGGGCGCAGGCGCTGAAGGGCTTTCCTGGGCAGCTGTCGGCATGGGCTGGGTGTGTTCGTGAGGCGCTTGTGCTTTAGCGGGCTTAGCGTGAGTGACGGACGGCTCGCTATTTGAAGCACTATTTGAAGTACTACTAGTAGAAGTAGAAGCACTATCTAAAGAGAAGCTGGGTTCACGACGCTCATAATCTGTTGGTGACGTAGCCGCTGGTGAAGCAGCAGACGCGGCTCTAGACGCAGTGGGTGCAGCATGCGTTGCGGCGGCTTGCGATGCGGCAGCTGTTTTACGCTTGGGCACGGCATTGGCGAAGGAGCGTCTGAACTCGGATAGTACGCGGGAAGGCCCGGGATGATCCTGACGCTCTAGCTTGGGTTTTGAACCCAGGCCAGTATAGTCAGCAGGTTTAACGACCCGCGCACCACCGTTAGGCAGTTCCCAGTTAATCTCTGCTTCTTTAGCTTCGTCATCAAGGTCGGTTAGCTTCGCTTCGGGAAGATCCTTAACCGCTTGATCTAGACGTGGGACACGCCGCTGGCGCTGGAGTCGCCTTACACCGTCGACTACGATGAGCGATACCAACGCCAAACCTAAAATAATTAGCCACTCTCTTAGTTCCATGTCGAACATTCCATGGGTCATCTTACCGGTTGCTAAAGCGCCATACCTGAAGATGCTGGCCTTCAAGGTGATTAATAATTATCACCAGCATAGCGCGGTTGCTACAAAAAGGGCCACTTATTGGGCAATCTTCACGTTATGGCACAGTTTTTAACGTTTTTGAGCAAATTTTTGACGCTGATCGCAACTAGACCCTTGCGGCGATTAATAGTGCCATAAATTTGCTGTTTAATATAAATAAGGCAGTACCTTTTACACTTAACGTTATGTTTACTTAAACTCAGAACGTTAAATCATAAACAACTTGAAAACTAACCAACCAATCACTGTATGCATAAACAGCTTATCATTATTGCTATGCTTTAGCTGTACCAGTTTCAGCTACTACACCATAGCATTAACCACAATTTTATAATGATCAATATAGATAAGTTGAGCCTTTTTACACATTTTTTTATCAATTTAACGATAAATGTTAATGCTTGTAGCGGTTTCTTAACGCTTGATGAGCCTGTGCCAAAAGGCATCGGCAAAGGTGCTTGCTAATACGCGTGGCCGAGTAAGATGAATTTCCAACGGGATATCCCAGGCTTCACCGAGTGCCCGAACCAGCGTTCCCTCCGCTATTTCCTGCTCCGCCAGGCTTTTAGGTATCCATGCCAAGCCCTTGTTTTCTATTACCATTGACATCAGTACCGCGGCTAGATGACTACTAAAGCGGGGAGTGAATATCCGGTCGCCTGCATGTTGCTTAAGCCAGTGATTTACCACGCGGCCCAGCCCCGACGCATCGGCATAGGCCAGATACGGCATCTCTTCCAGCGTCCGAGTGTTACCCATTTCTTTACCCATTAACGGAATCAGCGTGTCCTCGCCTATTTGGATACTTTCAAAATGCTCCGAAGAGAGCAAAGAAGGCACGGCGACATGGTGGTGGCTTAGTAAAAACTGGCTATCGCCACGCAGCAGCAACTGTTCACAGGCAGCCATGGTATCTGAATGCAGCCGTACCGCCTCCATGGGCGCGCCCTGCTCCAGGGTTCTTACCCAGCGCGGGAAGAACGTAAATGAAAGCGAATGCGTGGCCGCAAACTGCAGCGTCTTGGTCGCCTTGCCTTCAATTTCCTGGGCTTCAGCACGCAATCGGTAAAGCCGACCTATGGCTTCAAAGGCGCTCGCCTGAATATGCCGACCAGCAGGTGTCAGCGTAGTGCCTTGGGGGGTACGCACAAACAGGCTAACGCCCATCCACTGCTCTAGCGCGCGAATGCGTCGGCTAAACGCCGGCTGAGTGATATGACGAGCCTCGGCGGCGCGCACAAAGCTGCCGTGCTCGGCAAGGGCGGTAAAGTCTTCAAGCCAGACAAGTTCCATAGGGCAATGCCGTTTCAGCATGAGGTAACGCAGTAATAGCATTGGGCAGCGGCGCTTGTCACGCATAGGGTTAAGCTCTTAACCGTTTAAGGAGCTTGCCATGCGTATTGTGGATATTCGCGAGAAAACCGTTTCGATCGCCTCCCCGATTGCCAATGCCTATATCGATTTTTCCAAGATGACCTGTTCGGTGGTGGCCGTGGTCACCGATGTGATCCGCGATGGCAAGCCAGTGATTGGCTACGGCTTTAACTCCAACGGCCGCTACGGTCAGGGCGCGCTAATGCGTGACCGCTTTCTGGATAGAATCACCGAAGCCAACCCCGACACGCTGATCGACCAAGAGCGCGACAACCTGGACCCATTTGCCATCTGGGATACCCTGATGAAAAACGAAAAGCCCGGCGGCCACGGCGAGCGCTCGGTAGCCGTTGGCACCATCGACATGGCAGTGTGGGACGCGGTGGCCAAAATTGAAGGCAAACCGCTCTACCGGCTGCTTGCCGAGCGTTATCGCAATGGCCAAGCCGACGATAAAGTCTGGGTGTATGCCGCTGGCGGCTACTACTATCCCGGTAAAGACCACACCAAGCTGCAGGACGAAATGAAGAGCTACCTGGCGCGTGGCTACAACGTGGTAAAAATGAAGATTGGCGCCGCGCCGCTTGAGGAAGATATTCGGCGTATTGAAGCCGTGCTTGAAGTAGTCGGCGATGGCAGCCGTCTAGCGGTAGATGCCAACGGGCGCTTTGATCTAGAAACGGCCATTGCTTACGCCGAGGCGCTGAAACCGTATAACCTCTTCTGGTACGAAGAAGCCGGTGATCCGCTGGATTACGCACTTCAGGCGGAGCTTGCCAATCACTATGAGCTACCCATGGCGACCGGCGAAAACCTGTTTTCGCATCAGGATGCCCGCAACCTGCTGCGCCATGGCGGTATGCGTGCCGACCGTGACTTCGTACAGTTTGACTGCGCGCTCTCCTACGGCTTGGTGGAGTACATGCGCACGCTCAAGGTGATGGATGAACTTGGCTGGTCATCGCGCCGCGTGGTACCCCACGGTGGCCACCAGATGTCCCTTAACATCGCCGCTGGCCTGCACCTGGGCGGCAACGAATCCTACCCTGACGTATTCCAGCCGTTTGGGGGCTTTGCCGACGGCATTCAGGTTGAAAATGGCTACGTCGGCCTGCCGGACACCCCCGGCGTGGGCTTTGAAGCCAAATCCAAGCTGTATGCGGTGATGCGTGAGCTGGGCGAAGGTTAAGCTAGAATCCAAGCTCGCCTAGTCCACCAGCGCGGCCGCTTCATCAATCCCCACCGATACCAGACGCGAAACGCCGGGCTCCTGCATGGTGACCCCCATCAGACGCTCGGCGGCTTCCATGGCGATCTTGTTGTGGGTGATATAGATGAACTGGACGTTTTCCGACATCTCTTTCACGAGCTTCGCATAACGCCCCACGTTGGCATCATCCAGCGGTGCGTCGACCTCATCGAGCATACAGAACGGCGCGGGGTTGAGCTGGAAGATGGAGAACACCAATGAAAGCGCCGTGAGCGCCTTTTCACCACCGGAAAGCAGGTGAATCGTGCTGTTCTTCTTGCCCGGCGGGCGCGCCATGATCGCAACGCCGGTTTCCAACAGGTCGTCGCCGGTTAGCGTCAGCCAGGCAGCACCACCGCCAAACACGCGTGGGAAGAGTTCCTGCAAACCGCTATTCACCTGATCAAAGGTTTCCCGGAAGCGTACCCGCGTCTCCTGATCGATCCGCTTGATGGCTCGCTCCAGCGTTTCAAGCGCCTCGGTAAGCTCGGCGTGCTGGGCTTCGAGGTAGTTGCGCCGTTCGGCCTGCTGATCGTACTCCTCAATCGCTGCGAGGTTAATCGCGCCCAAACGGCGGATCTTCTCGCCGGTGCTTTCCAGTTTTTCCTGCCAGGTTTGCTCACTGGCATCGCTTTGCAGAGTCTCGGCCAAAGCTTCGGCGTCGTGGCCCAATTCAGCCAGATGCTCATCCTGGGTCGCCGCCTTCAGGGCCAGCGCCTGAACGTCCATGCGCCGCTGTTGAAGCTGCTCGCGGCTTTGTTCAAGATTGCGCTCGTGCTGCTGGCGGGCCAGTTCGTCGTTGCGCAATTGCTCCGCCAGTGACTGAGCCTGCTGACGGGTTTCGTTAAGCCTGCGCTCCTGCTGTTCGCGCTGATGGAGTAGCTCTTCAAGCTCTTCACCGGCCAGCTCATCCGGTTCAAGCAGCATTTCCCGCGACTCTTCGAGTTCTGCTATGCGTAGCGTCAAGCGCTCTTCGCTGTCGCTTGAGCGCGCCTGTTGGGAGCGCAGGCTATCGCGCTCAGCGGTTAAGCGTTCGCGCTCCAGGGCCAGCGTCTGCTGCTGAGTTTTCAGCGGCGCGTGCTCTCGGGTCAACCGTTCGCGCTGCTCGCGCTGACGGCCGCGCAGCTCGGTGGCTACTTCCCGCGCCTCTGAAGCCGCTTCCAGCGTTTCCATGGCGATATGCCAGCGGGCACGCTGCTCTTCCAAAGTAAGCGTTAACTCCGCCTCATCCTCTTGCAGTTGGCTAAGTTCGGCATCAAGTTCCGTGGCCCGGCCTTGCAGATGTTCAAGCTTCTGGGCGGCGCTGCGCTCTTTAATCGCCAGCTGTTGAAGGCTTGCCGCGTGGCTGCGTTCCTGCTCGGCCTGCTGCTCGCGGGCAAGCTCCAGCGCTTCGATCGCTTCACTGGTCGTCTCGCACTGCTCTTCAGCTAGCGCCAGGACTTCTTCATCCTGTTCGCGCTGGGCATCCAGCTCGTTAAACCGGCGGCGGGTCAGCAGCAGCCCATCGACGCCTTGACCGTTGGCCTGCTGATGCAGCCAGCCTCGCCCGTACCAGACGCCATCCCGGCTGACCACGCTTTGCCCCGGGGCGAGGCTTGGCGCAAGCTGCTCGGCTTCCGCGCCGGATTCAACGTAGTGAATACTCGCTAACCATTCACCCAGCGCACCGGCGCCGCTTACCAGTGAATCCAGATGCTGGCTGCCAGTTGAAACAGCGGGCGCTTTTTCATCGATCAGGCACCAGTCGGTCGCCAGGGCTTCCGGCAGCGCGGCAAGCTGATGGCTTGCCACAAGGCGGGCATTTAGCCAGGGGGCGAGCAACCAGGAAATGACCGTTTCCCAGCCGGGCGTGACGTTTAGCGTTTCACCCAGGCGCGGGGCATTACTCAACCCGTGGGTCGCCAGGGTTGCTTCGATATCCGGGTCATGGTCGGCCAGTGCAGCATCAATCAGCGCCTGGAGCGAGGCCAGCTCGCCCTGGCGCTGGCTCAAACTGGCGCGCTGGTCATCGCGGGTGCGTGTGGCCTGCTGATAGGCATTTTTGGCATCGCTGTACTGCTGCTGCCACTGTTCACGGGTTTTGGTGAAGGCTTCGGAGCGCTCTTCTGCTTCCGCCAGCTGGGCCTGAAACTGA
This sequence comes from Halomonas sp. AOP7-B1-5, assembly GCF_052353045.1. Classification (NCBI taxonomy): domain Bacteria; kingdom Pseudomonadati; phylum Pseudomonadota; class Gammaproteobacteria; order Oceanospirillales; family Halomonadaceae; genus Halomonas; species Halomonas sp. AOP7-B1-5. The sequence continues at coordinate 36,443 of NZ_JBQTDC010000008.1, forward strand.
GCGTGTTCTTCACGTAGCGCGCTAAGATCCGCTAAATCACCGCGCTGCTGGCGACGTCGCTGGCCTTCTGCCTGCAGGCGTTGAATGCGCTGCTCTAAATCGCGTAGCTGGTCCTGGCTGCGATCGGCCTCGCGGCTTGAGTCCCGCCAGCGGTTTTCGGCTTCAGACCACTGCTGCTCGGCGGCTTCCATGGCAGGGGTGGCATCGGCAAGCGCCTGCTCCAGGGCTTCCAGCTGCTCTTCCAGCGCTTCGTGTTCGGGCGAAAGCGCTTCAAAGCGCTCGTCGATAACGCTCAGGCGCTCGCGGTCGCCTTCGCTGACCCGGCGCTGTTCGTCCAACTCCCGCCGGGCGGTGGCGATGTCGTTAGCCAGCTGGGCCTCACGGCTACGCCGATGCGCCTGATCCTGCTCGAGTCTGGCGATGCGTGTGGTGGTTTCGAAAAACTGCTGCTGGTGGCGCTCAAGTACTTCGGCAAGCTCGTCATGCTGCTCGCGGGCCTGCTCCAGGCGGGTTTCACACTGACGTACGCCAAACACATCTTTTTCAACCGAGATTTCCAGCTCGCGAACCCGGCTCTCCTGCTGCGACTGCTCGGCGCGTAGAGTACGCCCACGCAGCAGCGCCAGCTCGCCTTTCAGCCGGTACTCCAGTTGTTTCAGCTCCTGATAGCGCTTAGCCGCCTCGGCCTGGCGCTTTAAGCGCTCAAGCTGTTTATCCAGCTCCTCGCGAATATCGTCCAAGCGCTCGAGGTTTTCTTGAGTCCGCCGCATGCGGTTTTCGGTTTCCCGGCGGCGCTCCTTGTATTTGGAAATGCCCGCGGCTTCCTCAAGTGTGGAGCGCAGGTCATCCGGGCGGGCTTCGATCAGCCTTGAAATCATGCCTTGGCCGATAATCGCGTAAGAGCGCGGGCCTAGACCGGTGCCCATAAACAGGTCGGCGATATCCCGCCGACGGCACTTCTGGCCATTGAAGAAGTAGTTGGACTGGCCGTCGCGGGTCACTAACCGTTTGACCACGATTTCCGCGTACTGGGCATACACGCCGCCCATGGTGCCGTCGCGGTTGTCGAACTTGAGCTCAATAGATGCCTGGCCCACCGGCTTGCGCCCGGTAGAGCCATTGAAGATAACGTCGGCCATGGACTCGCCACGCAGGGTTTTGGCGGAAGACTCGCCCATTACCCAGCGCACGGCATCGATGATATTGGATTTTCCGCAGCCGTTAGGGCCCACGATCGCGGTCATATTACCGTCGAAGGGCACCGTGACCGGGTCGACAAACGACTTGAACCCAACAAGGCGAATAGAGGTTAAGCGCATGCCGATCCTACAAAGAGTTTATTGATGAACATGAGGGGGTATTCAAAATACACGGTTAATCAAGACTTCGGCAGCGGTGTAGTGACTCAGGGCTTGACTACTCATCGACCGCAGCCTTCTCGGATACATCGGTCAGGCGTTCCTGGGCTGCGCGAATACCTTCACGTAGCGAGGCTGCCGTGTTGGGGTCTTCCACGGTTGCCAGCGCCCGGCGCCAGCGATCAATGGCACGGTTAAAGTCGCCGTTATCGTACGCGTGAATGCCCAATAAGCCTAATACCGTTGGTTGGCGCGGGTCCTGGGCCAGCGTTTCATCCACCAGGTACTGCACTTCTGCAGTCATTTCACGGTTCGCCATAAAAAAGCGAAGTTGCGCCAGCTGTGCCAGCAGCCCAGGGAGGCGGCCTTCAAGGGCGATCAGCCGCTCCAAAGCATCAACGGCTTTTTCCTGATGGCCCGTATCGCGATACAGCGGAAAAAGCATGGCCCACACGTTCGGGTTATTGGGCTGGAGCGACGCCTGCCCTTCTATTCGAGCGATATACGTATCCGCGGTGGCAGTAGGGTCGTTTTGGAGTGTCTGCTGAACTTCGTAGAGGGCAAGATCTCCTTCCGCGCCCTCTTCTAGATACCAAAACAGGCTTAGCACGGCAAAACCCACCGCAATCAAAGGCACCGCCAATCGACCCGCGCGGGGCGACTTTAGCGGCCGCATAGCCTGAGTATGCGTATCTTCGAGCAGGCTGCGCTCAAGCTCCAGGCGGCTCTCTTCAAACGCGGCGGTATTGATATCCCCGCGGCGATGAGCGGCTTCAAGCGATGCCAGGCGGCGCGTAAAGATCGCGACGTTTTGCTCGGCAGCCGTATCATTAGCTTCAAAGGCATGCTGTTCGGCGTAAAGCGCTCCCGCCTTACGCAGCGGAGCGAGTAAACAGACAATCGCCGGTAGCATTACCAGGGCCATGGCAATCCATAACAGTGTCATGACGACCTCCTGCGCTGAATCAAGGCGTCCAGGCGGGCACGCTCTTCAGCGCTCAGAGCCTTGGCCGAGGATTTACGCCGGGTGCGGATTATCAGCAGCAGAAGTACAAAGCCCAGGATACCCAACCCCACCGGCAGCCCCCACAGCAAATAGGTACGCTTCTCCAGGCGGGGGTTGTAAAGGATATAGTCGCCAAAGCGCTCCACCATGTGGCTTACAATTTCACTGTCCGAGCGCCCGTCTTGCAGCATTTGATACACCCGCTCACGCATATCGCCGGAAATCGGCGAGTCGGAATCGCCAATTGCCTGGTTCTCGCACAGCGGACAGCGCATGGAGGCAGTTAAGTCGTGATAGCGCTGCGCAAGCACCGGATCGTCAAACTCGCGTAGCTCGATCCCTCCGGCCGCTGCGCTTATCGAAAGAGCCAACAGAATGGCCGCTGTGACGATACGTATTAACGCCATTTGGCCACCTCCGGCAAAATGCGCTCTGAAACGTCTTGAGGCGAGATATAGCCTTTATGGTGGTAGCGGATAATCCCCTCGGCATCGACCAGGAAAGTTTCCGGGGCGCCATATACGCCCAGATCAAACCCCAGACTGCCTTCAGGGTCGAAGATATTCATCTCAAAAGGGTCGCCGTATTGGTTGAGAAAGCTCATGCCTTTCTCACGCGTATCGCGGTAGTTGACCCCGACCATACGGATACCCTGATCGGCGAGCTCCAATAGCTGCGGCATTTCCTGCTTGCACGCCGGGCACCACTCGCCCCACACGTTGACCAGCGTGACCTCACCTTTCAAGAGTGATTGATCGACCATTTGCTGCTCGTCACGCAGAGTAGTAGCTTCAAACGCTGGGAATTCCCGCGCCATCAACGCTGAGTCGCGCTGTGCCGGATCATGCTGCAGTCGCTGATACAGAAACAGCGCCACCAGTAGAAAACTCACGGGCAAGAGTAGTAGCAATAGCCGGCGGCTCATAGCGTGGCCTCCTGCGGCTCAGACTGACTAGGCGTAGCGGCTGAGGCTTTATTCGTCGCTTTTACACGGCGATAACGCTTATCCACAATCGCCAGCACACCGCCGAGCGCCATCAACAGGCCACCCAACCACAGCCAGCGTACAAAGGGTTTATATTGAATGCGCATGGCCCAGCTGCCGTCGTTCAGATCCTCACCCATGGCCACGTAAAGATCGCGAAACAGGCCAGCTCGCAGCGCCACCTGCGTCATGGGCATGCCGGTGGCTAGATAAAAGCGTTTTTCCGGGCGCATTAAAAAGCCGCGCTCAGAGTCGATATTTTGCACTTCAAGCACCGCCGTGTCGGCCAGAAAGTTGGCGCCCCGACGGCTGGTCAGTTCGGTCATGGTGAACTGATACCCGGCGACCTCGACTGTTGTGCCGGGTGCCATACGTATGGTGCGTTCACTGGCATAGTTGGAAACGACCGCCACCCCGACAATCGTTACGGCGATGCCCATATGGCCAAGCACCATGCCCCAGTAGGCCAGCGACAGCTTGCGTAATCCGGCCAACCGGCTGCGGGCGTGGCGGGTTTTATCGATTAAATCACGCCCCATCGGCAGCACAATCCAGAGTGCTGTCACAATGCCGAGCGACGCCCATAGGTTCCACTCACCGGTGTATATAAATGGCAGTAACACACCCAATACCAGCGCCACTGCCCCTGCAAGCCACAGTTTGCGCTTAAGCTCGCGGGCCTCCATGCTTTTCCAGCGGGCCATCGGCCCCAGGCCCATGAAGATGCACATCACCACGGTCAGCGGTACAAACAGGGCGTTAAAGTAAGGCGGCCCCACGCTGATTTTACCCAGGTTGAGCGAATCCAGAATCAGCGGGTAGAGGGTGCCCAGCAATATAGTCACGGTCATGATGACCAGCACGATATTGTTGATCAGCAGCAGCGCATCCCGTGAAAGCCAGCTGAAGCTAACCTGGTGGCTGACCCTGGGCGCGCGCAGAGCAAACACCAGCAGTGAAAGCGTCACCGTGACCGCCAGCAACACCAGGATAAACAAGCCGCGCGAGGGGTCATTGGCAAACGCGTGTACCGAGGTAAGTACGCCAGAGCGCACCAGAAAAGTACCCAGCAGTGACAGCGAAAAGGTAAAGATGGCCAGCAACACGGTCCAGCTTTTAAACGAGCCGCGCTTTTCAGTGACCGCCAGAGAGTGAATCAGCGCCGTGCCGGTCAGCCAGGGCAAAAGCGAAGCGTTCTCTACCGGGTCCCAAAACCACCAGCCGCCCCAGCCAAGTTCGTAGTAAGCCCACCAGCTGCCCAGCGCGATCCCTACGGTTAAAAAAGCCCAGGCAATATTGGACCAGGGGCGCGCCCAGCGGGTCCAGGCGGCGTCCAACCGTCCGCCCAAAAGCGCGGCAATCGCAAAGGCAAACACCACTGAAAATCCGACATAGCCCATATACAGCATCGGCGGATGAACAATCAGGCCAATATCTTGAAGCAGCGGGTTAAGATCCGCGCCATCGTGAGGCACGTTGGGTAAAAGCCGTTCAAAGGGATTGGAGGTCAGCAGGATAAAGAGTAAGAAGCCCAGGCTAACCAAACCCATGACGCCCTGCACTCGAGCCACCATATCGCGGGGCAGGCCACCGGAAAAGCGTGAGGCAGCATAGCCCCAGCCCGCCAGCATAAAGCTCCACAAAAGCACCGAGCCTTCGTGGTTGCCCCACACGGCGCTCATCTTGTAGTACCAGGGCAGCAGCGAGTTTGAGTTGTTGGCCACGTTGGTCACGCTGAAGTCATCCAGCAGGTAGCTTGTGGTCAGGCACACATACGCCAGCGCGATAAACAGAAACTGCCCCACCGCCATGGGGTGGCCATAAGCCATCCATAAAGGCCTTCGCGTCTTGGCCCCGGCTAATGGCATTACCGCCTGTACCGCAGCCATTAGCACGGCAATAATCAATGCGAAATGGCCAAGTTCAGGGATCATTTTTACCAACATCGGCGCTCCAACCTAGCACTGGCCCTAAGGCTTACGGCATTCATCAAGCATTTCCATTATGCATTCAGGCGCTTACTCATTCAGACGCTTGCTTATTCAGGCGCTTGCCCACTTCGGCGGCCTTCTCTTGATAATCGGCGGGTGAATAACCAGCGTCTTCCAAGGCCTGCGCCACCTCGGGTGGCATATAGTTTTCATCGTGGCGGGCAAGCACCTTATCCGCCACAAACCGCCCGTCGGCTTGAAGCTTGCCGACCACCACCACGCCCTGCCCCTCTCGAAATAAATCCGGCAGGATACCGTTGTAAGAGACGCCCAGCTCATCGACGTAGTCGGTAATCCGAAACTCGACATCCAGGCTTTGCGGGTCGCGAAATACCGAGCCCTCTTTGACCAGGCCCCCCGCGCGTATGGAGCGCTCAATAGGCGCATCGCCCTGGGCGATCTGCACCGGGCTGAAAAACAGATTGATGTTGGCACGTAACGCATAGAGCGTCAGCCCAATGGCAAGCCCGGCTAACACGATGCCGCCGAGGATGATCAACAGCTTTTGGCGACGTTTAGGTGTCATCGCTATGGCTCGCTTGAAGTGAGTTCGGCGCGGTACTGGTGCTTGGGAGCGGACGCGTTGTTTCACGCCGGGCCCGGCGCTTTAAATCACGGATCAGCAGGCGGCGCTCCATGCGTGCATGCCCAACGCTGGCAATCATTAATAGCGCCGTGACGCCCCAGGCGGCCCATACATAAGGCGCATGCCCTCCCATGGCCAAAAACGCCGAGAACGAGGAAAACGCCATCAGTGCGCCTCCTTGATCAAATCCATGACCCAGCGCTTATTGGCCTCACGGCGCAGGATTTCACTGCGCGTGCGCATCAGCGTCAGGGCGATAAAGAAGCAGTAGAAGCCTAGCACCATGATCAACAACGGCAACCACATTTCAGCGGGCATGGTCGGGCTTGAGGTTACCCTAAAGGTTGCAGGCTGATGCAGGGTAAACCACCAATCAACCGAATATTTGATAATCGGGATATTAATCACCCCGACCATGGCAAGCACCGAGGCGGCCCGCGAGCCGCTGTCACGGCTTGTAAAAGCACCGCGCAAGGCAATGACGCCCAAAAATAAAAACAGCAGAATCAACATCGAGGTAAGTCGCGCGTCCCACATCCACCAGGTGCCCCAGGTAGGTACGCCCCACACCGCGCCGGAGAATAGGGCGACAAACGTCATCACTGCCCCCAAAGGCGCCATAACGGTCGCTGCCATGTCGGCAATCTTGATCTTCCAGACCATAAACACCAGCGCCGCCGCGGCCATGGAGACAAAAATCGACTGCGCTAAAAAGGCTGCGGGCACGTGCACGTAAATGATTCGAAAACTATTGCCCTGCTGGTAATCCGCCGGCGCGAAGGCCAGCCCCCATAGCGTGCCGACAGCGATCAAAAGCAGCGAGACCGTCCAGAACCAGGGCTGTAATTTTCCACTCATTGAGTAGAACCATTTGGGGGAGCCCCACTTATGGATAAAGGTCCACATGGCGTGTCTTTCCTTAACCGTTAATGCTGATGCGTAGCGAAGCGGCTATCGCCCAGGGTGCCAGTAACAGGGACGCGGCTAAAAGTGCTCCCAACATCGCCAGATGGGCGGCAACGCCTTCACCAAGAAGGGCGGCCTGCACCGCGCCTACGCCAAAAATAAGCACCGGGATATACAGCGGCAGTATCAACAGCGACAGCAGCACGCCACCGCGGGCGATCCCCACCGTTAGCGCGGCCCCAATGGCACCAATCAAACTCAAACTGGCGCTGCCTATCGCCAGTGAAAGCGAAAGAACCGCGTAACTTCCGGCCGGTAGTGCCAGCATGATGCCGAGCAGCGGTGCCATCAGCGCAAGCGGTAGCCCGGTGAATAGCCAATGCGCGGCCACTTTGGCCAAGCTCAATATGGCCAGTGGTTGAGGCGCTAACAGCAGTTGCTCCAGGCTGCCATCGTCATAATCGGTGCGAAACAGGCTATCCAGAGACAGCAGCGCGGCTAAAAGCGCGGCCACCCATAAAAGCCCAGGGGCAATAAGCGCCAACATGTCGGGGTCGGGTGAAATACCGATAGGAAACAGCGTCACCACCAGTGCAAAAAATACCAGCGGATTGAGTAGCTCGCCGCGCCGCCGCAGCATCAGCGTTAAATCGCGCTCAAGCGTAGCTTTAAAGGCGATCCAAAGGCTGCCTTGAGCAGGCGCTTCGACAATCACGACGGCTGGCGCAGCGTTGGTGCGTTGCAACGACATCTTCTACCCCAACTGAACGCATCTGACGGTGGACGTTACCGCAAGCGCATGGTGCGTGGTCAATAAAACGCAGCCCCCCGCCTGAACGTGGGCCGCCAGCTGGGCTTCCAACGCCGTCACACCCTGGCGGTCAATGGCCGTAAATGGTTCATCCAGCACCCAGAGCGCACGCCGAGTAAGCGTTAAGCGAGCCAGGGCGACACGGCGTTGCTGACCCGCCGACAGCTGCCCAGCAACGACATCTTCAAAGCCGTTGAGACCCACCTTGGCTAACGCTTCCAAGCGCTGCTCTTCACTGCCTTTATCGCCATTGAGCGCTTGATACCAAGCTAAGTTTTCCAATGGCGAAAGCCCGGCCTTAACGCCGGGGGAATGACCTAGATAAAGCAGATTGGCAAGAAACTGCTCACGGGCTTTACGCAGTGGTGTGCTGTTCCAGTAAAGCTCGCCTTCATACTCGCCTAGTTGACCCGCCAAAATTTTAAGCAGCGTGGTTTTGCCACTGCCGTTGGGGCCTTCAATTCGCAGGATTTCTCCACTGCGAATCTTTAGATCGAGCCCTTCAAATAACCAGCGCCCATCGCGCTCGCAGGCTAATTGTCGTGCTTCCAGGCACAGGCTCAAACGTCTCTCCCAGCGCATTAATAATGGCCAAAACTCTACACGCAAAGCCGCTTTATCGCCAGCCAGGTACCGATTGCTTCAGCAATTAATCAAGCACGCTAACAATGTGAGCAAACCACACGGTTCATGATGAATTGACAAAAACAGCACTACCACTGTATGCAAAAACAGCTGTATACTGAAACCACTGTATGAAAACACATATTAATAAAGTCTGATTTACTACGACTCATGCCTAGGGAAAGGGCGCTGCATTGGAGAACCCAATATGAATATATCGATGTCAGCACCAACACCTGCTTGCCGTTCAGTATTAGGCGCGGGGCTTGGCGCTTCAAAAAGCACGTCCTCTGCACGTGCCGTGTCCGCTTCAGGCCGTATGAAAAGGCACAATACTTACGCGCTTAAAATACGCGGCAACCGACTGCGCGATTGCAACTTATTCGATGGGGATGTCATTATTATTCGGCGTTTTCAACGCGATGCCCATGAAGAAACCGCCGTTGCGCAGATCAACCAGCAGCAAGTCGCTTTAAAGCAGCTCTCTATCAGCCGCTTTGGAGTACATTTATGGCCTGCTGACGCCCAGGCGCCGGATCTCTTTTTGCACAATCGCGATATTCAAGTGTTAGGAATGGTAATGGGGGTGGCTCAGGATAACGCCCACCACCTGGCTACCGATTCTTATGGTCCCATGGAGCATTGATTGCGTTACCGAGTCCCGGATTTACCTGCCGCGCAGTGGCACACCGCTGAAATCGACGTCGAAAAGAGCCAGTTTCTGGCGTGGCTATGCCATGCGCCCGACGTTGGCGCTTTCGGTGCGCTGCTTGAGGCCGCCAGAGCCGCCCATCCCAATGCCAGCCACCACTGCACTGCCTATATAGCCGGGCCTCCCGGCGAGCAAACGTTGATTGGATTTTCGGATGATGGTGAGCCGGGCGGCACGGCGGGCAGGCCGATGTATCAGGTACTTCAGGGCAGCCAGCTGGGTGAAATTGGCTGCGTGGTAATTCGCTACTTTGGGGGCACCAAACTCGGCACCGGCGGCTTGGCTCGCGCCTATGCTCAAGCGGTCAGCCATGCGCTGGAAAGCCTGCCAACCCGTGAAGTGATCGAGCGAGACGCCTACGCGCTGCGCCTTACCTTTGCCAGCGAAGCCATTGCCCGCGCTTGGTGCGATGAGCAGATGATCCCCATTGAGCAGGTCGACTATGATGGCGAAGGCGTCAAGCTAACCATCGGCTGGCCTCGCGATCACACGTTCGACCTATCCCCGCTGGAAAACCGCTTAAAGTGCACCCTGGACGTTAGCCCGGTCACTACCCCCACTTTTTGATTCTATTCCAAGCCCACTATCCCCCAAATCTCCTCCAAAAAAAACGGCTTACGGAGTCAACCGTAAGCCGCGTAGCGAGTAATTACGTTTACACCCGCTGATCTATTTCCGATATGTCCCGGGCCTAGCTCCGCCCTATCCCAAATATTTAATCATGACCCCGGCAGCCACGGCAGAACCGATCACACCAGCCACGTTCGGGCCCATGGCATGCATCAGCAAGAAGTTATGCGGATTCGCTTCAAGCCCGACTTTATTGGCTACCCGCGCAGCCATGGGTACTGCCGATACGCCGGCGGCACCAATCAGTGGGTTAATCGGCATACGGCTCATCAGGTTCATTAGCTTCGCCATTAATACCCCGGCGGCCGTGCCAATTCCGAAGGCCACGATGCCCAACCCCAGAATACCCAAGGTTTCAACCGACAGAAAACTCTCGGCCATCAGCTTTGAGCCCACCGAAAGCCCCAGGATGATTGTTACGATATTGATCAACGCATTCTGAGCGGTATCGGAAAGCCGCTCGACCACGCCACACTCACGCATCAGGTTACCAAAGCAGAACATGCCGAGAAGCGGTGCGGCGTCGGGCAGGAACAGCGCCACAAGAATCAACAGCATCAGCGGGAAAACAATCTTTTCCAGCTTGGACACCGGACGCAGCTGCGTCATCTTGATCTGACGCTCTTTTTCGGTGGTCAACAGCCGCATGATGGGCGGCTGAATCAGCGGCACCAGCGCCATATACGCATAGGCCGCCACCGCGATCGCTCCCAACAGCTCAGGGGCAAGCATGCTTGCGACATAGATCGACGTTGGACCATCTGCCCCGCCGATAATCCCGATCGCGGCTGCCTGATTAAGCGAGAAATCCATTACGCCCATGGAGGTCAGCACAACGGCGCCAAACAGCGTGGCGAAAATACCAAACTGAGCAGCCGCGCCTAAAAACAGCGTGCGCGGATTGGCAAGGAGCGGCCCAAAATCGGTCATCGCGCCGACGCCCATAAAGATCAGCAGCGGCGCAATGCCCGAGGCAATGGCAACCGTATAGAAGTTATACAGCATGCCATTACTGTAACCGACGCTCGCGGCAACATCTTTGGCGGCACGCAATTGGTCCGGCGCTACGTCGCTATGAGCCAGCGCCTTGAGCGCTTCACGCCAGCCTTCAATACCGGCCAAAGGATCTAGCGCGACCCCGAGCGCTGCGCCAATCTGCTGAAGCACGGCAGGCTTGGCCACTTCAATGGCCTGATCCAGCGCTGAAATCGCAAGGCCGGCTTCGGGGATATTGGCAAGAATGCCCCCAAAGCCAATAGGCACCAGCAGCAGCGGCTCAAATTTCTTATGGATCGCCAAATAAAGCAGCAGTAGCCCGACCCCGATCATGACCGCCTGACCAAGCTCAAGATTATAAAGCCCAGAGCCTTCCCATAAGGTGATTAATTTTTCCATTCCCGATATGCCCTTAAAGCTCAATCAGTGCGTCACCAACAGCTACGCTGTCACCTTCGCTAACGTTAACTTTCGATACCGTGCCGGCACTGCTGGCGCGGATTTCGGTTTCCATTTTCATTGCTTCAAGGATGATCACCACATCCCCTTCCGCCACCTGATCGCCTGGGCGTACGTTCACTTTGAAAATATTGCCGGCAAGCGGTGCCTCGATACGCTCACCGCTACTTTCAACCGCCGGTGCTGGCGCTGCACTTGCCGCAGGAGCGGCTTGCTCTTGCACCTGACCAATATCGCCGCCTTCAGAAACTTCCACCACAAACGCTTTGCCGTTGAGCTTTACGGTGTAGGTTTCAGGGCCGCGCGCCGCCACTTGCGTACTGGCTTGGGGGGCTACCGGGGCCTTGGTGGGCTGGTTTTCTGCCGCCTGAGGCGCGGGCTCGAAGGCCTCGGGGTTATCGCGGTTTTTAAGAAATTTCAGGCCAATTTGCGGGAACAGCGCGTAGGTTAAAACATCGTCAATCTCGCGTTCCCCTTCTGCCAAACGCACGTTGTCGGCACTGGCTTTCTGCTTAAGCTCCGCCGCCAACTTGTCCATCTCAGGCGTAAGATTATCCGCCGGACGGCAGGTGATTGGCTGACCGCCTTCCAGTACGCGGGCCTGAAGTTCGGTATCAAACGGTGCGGGCGCCGCGCCATACTCGCCTTTAAGCAGCGCCTGAACTTCTTTAGAAATTGATTTGTAACGCTCGCCCATCATGACATTCATGACCGCCTGGGTGCCGACAATCTGCGACGTCGGCGTCACCAGAGGAATAAACCCCAGGTCTTCGCGCACACGCGGAATCTCGCTGAGCACATCATCCAGCTTATCACCGGCGCCCTGCTCTTTGAGCTGGCCTTCCATATTGGTCAGCATGCCACCGGGCACCTGAGCCACGAGAATGCGCGAATCAATGCCGCGTAGCGAGCCTTCAAAAGCCGCGTACTTTTTGCGCACCTCACGGAAGTAACCGGCAATATCTTCCAGCAGCTCAAGATCCAGCCCGGTATCGCGGCCGGTGTCTTTGAGCATCGCCACAACGGACTCAGTGGGGCTATGGCCATAGGTCATCGACATGGAGGAAATAGCGGTATCCACGTTATCAATACCGGCTTCTACCGCCTTAAGAATGGTCGAGGTAGAAAGCCCGGTAGTAGCGTGGCAGTGTAGATGGACTGGAATAGACAGGTTTTTCTTCAGACGGGTTACCAGCTCAAACGCCGTGTAGGGCGTTAACAGTCCCGCCATATCCTTGATAGCCAACGAGTCTGCGCCCATTGCCGCAATAGTATTTGCAAGATCGACCCAGCTATCCAGGGTATGTACCGGACTGACCGTATAGGAAATGGTCCCTTGGGCATGCCCACCCACCTGACGCACCGCTTTAATGGCACGCTCCAGATTTCGGGGGTCATTCATGGCGTCAAACACACGAAAAACGTCCACGCCGTTAGTCTTGGCACGTTCGACAAATTTGTCGACTACATCGTCAGCGTAGTGGCGATAGCCAAGCAGATTCTGGCCGCGTAACAGCATCGCCTGCGGCGTGTTAGGCATGGCTTCTTTTAGCGCCCGGATACGCTCCCATGGGTCTTCGCCCAGATAACGAATACACGCGTCGAAGGTAGCGCCGCCCCAGGTTTCAAGCGACCAATAGCCGACACGGTCCAGTTTTTCGGCAATAGGCAGCATGTCTTCAAGACGCAGTCGGGTTGCAAACAGCGACTGATGGGCGTCACGCAGCACAACATCGGTAATCCCCAGCGGGCGTTTTGTCTCGTTCATGGCGATAGCTCACACGTTAAAATTATAGATATGTAGTAAAACTAACAAAAAAAGCCGATTTAATTGTCGCAGCGAACAAAATGCGTGTCGCTTATTTCGACGGCGAAGAACGGTAACGATGCACTGCAGCACTGATCGCTGCCTTCACTTCGGCATCCGTATCGGCCTGTGCAGGCGTGCGTACACTCTGCGGCGCCGGCATGACCGGTGTGGGCAGCGGCTGAAAACGCCCCATCAGTTTTGACAACAGCGTGACACTGATGACTAAAACCGTAAGGAAAACAAAAACAAACCCCATCCCCAAGCCCATAATGGCAAGGCCTTCCTGGAGCAGCTCTGAATCCTGCATAACCCCTCTCCTGTTATTAGGCGCTAATCATGTGCCAAAGTCCTATAAAAGCTCCTTGGCGTAATGTAAGTAATACTCTAACCTGCCACACTCAGCATAGATTGCAATCGCGCCATAGTGGAAGTCATGGTTGTTAATTTACTACAAAGTGGAAAGATAGGTCTCGCTCCGATGGAGGGCGTTATTGATGCCCTTACCCGCGATTTATTAACGCGTCGGGCTGGCTTTGATTGGACCGTCACAGAATTTGTGCGCGTCGTTGATACGCGCCTTCCGCCCCGGGTGTTCTATAAACACTGCCCTGAGCTTGAAAAACGCCCGGTAGCCACCCCTAGCGGCATTCCTGTGCATTTACAGCTACTTGGCTCTGACCCAACCGCTCTTGCCGAAAACGCGCGTCAGGCGTTAGCGTTGGGCGCTTTAAGCGTGGATTTGAATTTTGGCTGCCCTGCCAAGCTGGTTAACCGTCACGATGGCGGCGCATCCCTTCTGCGCCGACCTGAACGCGTCTATCAGGCAGTCAAGGCGGTAGCGGATGCTCTTGAAGGCCAGATACCGGTCACCGCCAAGATTCGTCTGGGCTTTTCCAACCGTCAGCTGGCGGTCGCCTGTGCCCAGGCGACTCAGGCGGGCGGCGCCTCCCGGCTGGTAGTGCATGGGCGTACACGCGATGAAGGCTATCGCCCGCCAGCGCATTGGGAGTGGATTGGCCGGGTGCGTCAGCAAGTGTCGATACCGGTGGTCGCCAATGGGGATATCTGGACGCTGGAGGCGTACTGGAAAGCGCGTACGCTGTCAGGCTGCTCTGATGTGATGCTAGGGCGTAGCGCGCTAGCCGACCCCTGGCTTGCGCCACGCATTCGGCATTGGCAGCAAACCGGCGAGCGGTTGCCTGAAACGACATGGCCGATGCGCGCCAGCGTGATCAAAGAGTACGCTCGCCTACAGCGCCAACATTTGCCTGACCGCATCGTGGTGTCACTGGTGAAACAGTGGCTTGCCCAAATGCGTCAAGGCAATGAAGAGGCCAACCAGCATTTTCAGCGCGTTAAACGCCTAACCGACCTGGACACCCTGCTTCAAAGCTTGGTGCCTGATACAACGCCTGCTGAGCGGCTCGCTGTCAGCATCTAACCCTCTGGACAAAAAAAAGCGCCCTCGCAATACGCGGGGCGCTCTAAACGATCCAAGAACGTGGCGCGAGCCGCCACGATCAGGCTAGAAACAGAAAACCCGCTCTCATTGAAGAGAACGGGTTTGAAATCTGGCGCGCCCGGGAGGATTCGAACCTCCGACCCCCTGATTCGTAGTCAGGTACTCTATCCAGCTGAGCTACGGGCGCTTTAGGTGATGCAAGTGCTTACAAAGTACATAGTGACTTAATGCTTTACATCAAGTTAGAAGATGGCGCGCCCGGGAGGATTCGAACCTCCGACCCCCTGATTCGTAGTCAGGTACTCTATCCAGCTGAGCTACGGGCGCATCTTCTATTGTGCTATTGGCGGAGAGAGAGGGATTCGAACCCTCGATAGGGCTATAAACCCTATACTCCCTTAGCAGGGGAGCGCCTTCAGCCACTCGGCCACCTCTCCTCAACGGCACGGCGCGAATATTACCGATTTCAGCAGCTGCTGTCCATACTTATGTCGATTTTTTTTCGCACCGGCTTTAGTTTGCCGTTTAGACGCCCTGTAGTAGGCGTAATAAAGGCGGCCATTTACTCTGTTTCGCTTTCACTATTGCGCTCACGCTGAATGCGCTGATAAATCTCTTCACGGTGTACAGCAACGTCTTTCGGCGCGTTAACGCCAATACGTACCTGGTTACCTTTCACACCTAGCACTGTGACGGTGATTTCATCACCGATCATCAGCGTTTCGCCAACACGGCGGGTTAGGATGAGCATGGCTGATCTCCTTCTCAGACGTTTTTATACAACGGGTTGTGTCCGCCAGAAGCGCCACTACGCCATTATGCGGCATAGCAGCGCCTTCACCAATGGCTCTGGCTCCATGACACCTAAACCTCCCGTTGAAAGAAAGCTCACCACCAACGGTAGCGAGTACCTCTTCAGCGTAGAAGGTTTAAGGCATAAATGTTATTCAGATTCTATATTTGCTTTATCCAAACCAAATGCTTTGTGTAAGGCATTAACTGCTAATTCCATATGCTTTTCATCAATCACGACTGAAATTTTAATCTCAGAGGTGGAAACCATACGAATATTGACGTTTTCGTCGGCCAATACACGGAACATTTTCGAGGCAACGCCTGCATGCGAGCGCATGCCGACACCGACCAGGGATACTTTAGCGATATTATCATCGCCACGCAGCTCACCACCGCCCAAATCGGGAATGACGGTTTCTTCGATCAGCTTCTTGGTGGCTTTGTAATCGCCTTTGGCAACCGTAAAGGTGAAATCGGTGTAATCACCTGCCGGCGCCACGTTCTGCACGATCATATCGACTTCGATATTGGCATCGGCGATAGGACCCAGAATACGTGAGGCAACACCCGGAACATCAGGGGTATGGAGCAGGGTCAGTTTGGCTTCGTTTTTGGTAAACGCGATTCCTGAGATCAGCGGTTCTTCCATGGAGTCCTCGTCTTGGTCAGAATCTGCAACAATTAAGGTACCGGGGCCATCTTCAAAGCTCGACAGTACCCGCAGGGGAACGTTGTATTTGCCGGCAAACTCTACGGCACGGATTTGCAGTACTTTAGAGCCCAGGCTTGCAAGCTCGAGCATTTCTTCAACCGTAATGCTTTCCAGACGCTGCGCTTTAGTGCACACGCGGGGATCAGTGGTGTAAACCCCATCGACATCAGTATAAATCTGACACTCGTCCGCATTAAGCGCAGCGGCTAGTGCAACACCGGTAGTATCGGAGCCACCACGGCCAAGCGTTGTGATATTGCCTTCTTCATCAACGCCTTGAAAACCCGCGACGACCACTACCTGTCCAGCATCAAGATCGGCTTTAAGATCATCGGTTTCAATGCGTTGGATACGCGCCTTGGTATGCGCGCTGTCGGTATGAATACCGATCTGGGCCCCCGTGTGCGAGGTCGCCGGCACGCCGATCTGCTGAAGCGCCATGGCAAGAAGCGAAATCGTTACCTGCTCACCGGTTGAGAGCAGCATATCCATCTCACGCGGGGCGGGGTCCTCATTTAACGCATGGGCCATATCGGTTAGTCGGTTAGTCTCTCCGCTCATTGCAGAGACCACCACGACGATCTGGTGTCCCTGATCACGAAAGCCTTTAACCTTTTCCGCTACGGCCTTAATACGGTCGACAGAGCCCACCGAGGTGCCGCCGAACTTCTGTACGTATAGTGCCATATGCCGTTTTTCCTATTCGTTCGGGAATGGAGGATGAAACGTAATTTAAATGAACAAAAGGCCGGTCGCTATAATGCCACCGGCCTTGGGTTTAGCTAAGTATATTTTCAAGCCACGCCGGGACACTGCTCAAGGCGTCGGGTAAGCCATCTGGCTGGCTGCCCCCTGCCTGCGCCATGTCGGCACGGCCACCACCTTTACCTCCTACCTGCGAGGCAACATGGTTAACCAGCTCACCCGCCTTCACACGTTGGGTAAGATCCTGCGTCACGCCTGCAATTAGGCTGACTTTACCGGCAGCCTTATCAGCCACACCCAGGATAATCACGCCTGAGCCGATTTTATTTTTCAGCTGATCGAGCACGCCGCGCAGATCTTTACCGGAAACGCCTTCCAGCTGGGTCGCCAGCAGCTTAACGCCGTGGATCTCTTGCGCCTGGCTCAACATATCGCTGCCTGCGGCGCTGGCAAGCTTGGCTTTTAACTGTTCAAGCTCTTTTTCCAGGCTGCGGTTACGCTCAACTAGCGACTCGACGCGGCCTTCGACCTGCTCAGGCTTGGTTTTCAAACGCTCGCCCAGACGCTGCACGCGGGCTTCCTGCTCACGGAAGTAGGCCAGTGCATTCTCGCCGGTAATAGCTTCAATCCGGCGAACGCCGGATGCGATACCGACTTCGCTGATAATGTGGCAACAGCCGATATCACCACTTCGGCTTACGTGGGTACCGCCACACAGCTCAATAGAGAAGCCGTCTGCACCAATGGTCAACACGCGTACGTTTTCCGCGTATTTGGCTTCAAACAGCGCGGCCGCGCCTTTAGCCTTGGCTTGATCCAGGCTCATCTGCTCGGTTTTCGTTGGCGCATTGGCAAGAATCTGCTCATTTACCAGGCGCTCAACTTCCGCTAACTGCTCGGCGGTCATTGGCTCAAAATGGCTAAAGTCAAAGCGCAGACGCTCAGCATTGACCAGCGAGCCTTTCTGCTGAACGTGATCACCCAGCACCATACGCAGGGCTTTATGCAGCAGGTGGGTGGCTGAGTGGTTGCGGATCGTTGCCGAGCGCAGGCTGGCATCGACCTGCCCTTTCACGCTTGCGCCAACGTTAAGCGCGCCCTCCACCATGACACCCTGATGCAGGTGATGACCGCTCTGCTTTTGCGTGTCGGTGACCTGAAAGCGGCCGCCTTCCACATATAAGTAGCCGGTATCGCCTACCTGGCCGCCGGACTCACCGTAAAACGGCGTACGATCCAGCACCACGGTGCCCTTCTGGCCGGCTTCCAGCGCCGCCAGGGCATTGCCTTCGCTATCCACAATGGCGGTTACGGTGGACTGGTCTTCCAGACGGTCATAGCCGGTAAAGCTGGTTTCGCCGTCAAGCTCGATAGAGGCACTGTAGTCGGCACCGAACTGGCTGGCAGCACGAGCACGCTCACGCTGCGCTTCAAGCTCACGCTGGAAACCTTCTTCATCCAGCGTGACGTTACGCTCGCGGCAAACATCGGCAGTGAGATCAAACGGGAAGCCGTAGGTATCGTAAAGCTTAAATACCGTTTCACCGGAGAGCATATTGCCCTCAAGCTCTTCAAGCGCCGCGTTCAGCAATCCCATTCCGTGGTCAAGGGTACGGGCAAACTGCTCTTCTTCTTTCAATAGAACGCGGGCAATCTGCGCACGCGCCTCACGAAGCTCAGGGTAGGCTTTGCCCATCTCGGCATCCAGCGCATCCACAAGCATATGGAAGAACGGCTTGGTCGCGCCCAGCTTGTGGCCATGGCGAATTGCCCGACGGATAATACGCCGCAGCACGTAGCCACGGCCTTCGTTAGACGGCAGTACACCGTCGGCAATCAGGAAAGCACACGAACGAATGTGGTCTGCAATAACGCGCAGCGAAGGTGTCGCGGTATCCGCATGTCCGGTCGCTTTGGCGGCCGCCTGAAGCAGGTTCTGGAACAGGTCGATCTCGTAGTTGGAGTGAACGCCCTGCATTACCGCGGCGACCCGCTCAAGGCCCATGCCGGTATCGATAGACGGCTTAGGCAGCGGGTTCAGCGTACCCTGGGCGTCGCGGTCAAACTGCATGAAGACCAGGTTCCAGATCTCGATATAGCGGTCGCCATCTTCATCGGCACTGCCGGGAGGTCCGCCCCATACGTCAGGACCATGATCAAAGAAGATTTCCGAGCTGGGGCCGCAAGGGCCGGTATCGCCCATCTGCCAGAAATTATCTTCATCCAGCCTGGAGAAGCGTTCCGGATCAATACCGATTTCGTCTTTCCAGATCCGCTCGGCTTCGTCGTCGCTAATGTGTACCGTCACCCAAAGCTTCTCTTTGGGAAGTCCTAAAGTTTCGGTTAAAAATGTCCACGCGAAGCGAATGGCATCATGCTTGAAGTAATCGCCAAAGCTGAAGTTACCCAGCATTTCGAAAAACGTATGGTGGCGCGCCGTGTAGCCGACGTTGTCCAGATCATTATGCTTCCCCCCCGCGCGCACACAGCGCTGGGCAGAAGTTGCACGCACATAGGGGCGTGGATCGCGGCCAAGGAAGACATCCTTGAACGGCACCATGCCTGCATTGGTAAACAGCAGTGTGGGGTCGTTACCCGGCACCAGCGAGCCTGTGGGGACGATAGTATGTCCCTGCTCTTCAAAAAAGGATAAAAAAGCCTGTCTAATCTCTGCGCTTCTCATAGGGTATCCGTAACATTAAAGCATGATGCCCCAGGGCGCTGTCGCCGCTACCCGCTGGGGTCGCAAAAGCGCCATTATAGCGCAGTTGTCAAACGACTAAAGCGGCAGTTAGTGGCTAATAGCTAAAGACGTAAGAAAACGATCAGGCACAATAGTGATAAAAGAAGGCTTTACAAGCAAGAGAGCGCGTAACGAATTTGTTCAAAATCGAAACCACGCGAGGCAAGAAAGCGCTCACGTTTGGCGCGTTCTTTTGGGGTATCACCGGGGGAGGAGAAGCGCCGCGCCAGGGTGGCACTGGCAAGCTCAAACCAGTCAACGCCTTCGTTTTCTTCCACGGCGACGAGCGCGTTGCTTAAAATTTCCTGATCAATGCCACGCTGGCGGAGTTCACCTTTAATGCGTATGACGCCTTGACCACGAATAATACGTGAACGAATAAAACTTTCGGCAAAGCGCACATCCGACTGAAGCCCCTGTTCTTCCAGGGTATCCAGGCACGCCTCAATGTCTGCGTTCTCGAAAGCTTTCTTGGTTAGTCTTTGCGCTATCTCAGCGCGAGAATACTCGCGCCGAGATAGCAGCTGAAGTGCTATGTCGCGTGGGGTTGCATCACGTGACGAAGCAAACATACGATTTACAGCAGGTCGTCGTCAGCATCAGCGGCGACATCAGCCGCTGGCGCTTCTTCTTTTTTCGGGTCAGGCTTGGCAAGCAACTGCTCCCGGATCTGGCTTTCGATCTCTTGCATGATTTCCGGATGCTCTTCAAGGTACTGGGCGGCGTTTGCCTTACCCTGACCAATCTTGTTGCCTTTATAGCTGTACCAGGCGCCTGCCTTGTCGACCAGGTTGCACTGCACGCCCAGATCAACTACCTCACCAGCATGGTAAATACCCTTGCCGTACAGGATCTGGAACTCGGCCTGACGGAACGGCGGTGCTACCTTGTTTTTAACCACTTTAACGCGGGTTTCGTTACCGGTGACTTCATCACCCGATTTTACGGAACCGGTACGGCGAATATCGAGCCGCACGCTGGAGTAAAACTTCAGCGCGTTACCGCCCGTCGTGGTTTCCGGGCTACCAAACATCACGCCGATCTTCATGCGGATCTGGTTGATAAACACCACGAGGCAGTTGGCGTTTTTGATATTACCGGTGATTTTACGCAGCGCCTGAGACATCAAACGCGCCTGCAGACCTACATGGGTATCACCCATTTCGCCTTCGATTTCAGCACGCGGCGTCAGCGCGGCAACGGAGTCGATAATGATCACGTCAACGCCGCCCGAGCGGACCAGCATATCGGTGATTTCAAGCGCCTGCTCACCGGTGTCCGGCTGAGATACCAGCAGGTCATCCAGGTTAACACCCAGTTTTTCTGCATAGCTTGGATCAAGGGCGTGCTCGGCATCAACGAACGCACATACCTTGCCCTGCTTCTGTGCTTGAGCAATGACCGACAGGGTCAGCGTGGTCTTACCCGACGATTCCGGTCCAAAAATCTCTACAACCCGGCCAAAGGGCAAACCACCAATGCCAAGAGCGATGTCCAAGCCTAGCGAGCCAGTAGACACTGACGGCATGACGACACGCGGAGCGTCGCCCAAGCGCATCACAGTGCCTTTACCAAACTGGCGATCGATCTGACTAAGTGCGGCGTTTAGCGCTTTCGTACGGTTGTCATCCTGAGCCATGCAAACACCCTCATCACAAACTGTATAATTACACAGTATTATGCCAAAAATTTGCTGGTAAACAAATCCTCAACGTCGTTTTTAACGATTATTTCTCAACCTCGCCTTCCCCAGAAGCATCCAGGCGCGCTACCAGGCCTGCCAACGCCTCGCGTACCGCCTGCTCGCGTACTGCCTGACGGTCTCCGGGAAAATGAAAACATTCCGCCTGCTGATGGGCCATATCTCCCCAGGCAAGCCAAACGGTGCCCACTGGTTTTTCTGGACTGCCCCCATCAGGCCCCGCCACACCGCTTACTGCAACACCTAGCTGAGCACCGCTTTCCTGGCAGGCGCCTACTACCATAGCTTTTACCACCGCCTCACTGACAGCACCTTCAGCTTCCAGTGTAGCGGCTGACACACCCAGCAGGCGTGTTTTTGCCGTATTCGCATAGGTAATATAGCCCGTTGTAAAATAAGCCGAGCTTCCCGCCGCCGAGGTAATGGCACTGGCGATGCCACCGCCCGTACATGACTCCGCCGCGGTTATTTCTATCTGACGCTGCTGACAGACCCGCCCAAGCCGCTGCGCCAGAAGTGACAAATCAAGATTTTTAAGGCTGGATACGCTAGGGGGCATGGTCGCTCCTTCATGTAGGACATCAGTTCAGCGTAGAATACTGCGTTTAGCTTTCTCAAAGAAATCGCTCAAAGAAATCGCTCAAAAGTACGTAACCCAAGAATGTAGTTAAAAAGGTAGTAAAGAGCGTATTTCAAAGCACATATTTCAAGAACATGCCGCAAGCCACGCTGGCCTGCGCCACGCTCAATCAGGACGCCCATGTCACAGGCCATTCCCCCCAACACGCCAATGATCACGCAGTATTTAAAGATCAAACGTGAACACCCCGAGGTACTACTGTTCTACCGCATGGGGGATTTTTACGAGCTGTTTTTCGACGACGCCAAACGCGCTTCAGCCCTGCTGGACATTACGCTCACCCAGCGCGGCCAGTCAGGCGGCAAACCGATCCCCATGGCTGGCATCCCCTATCATAGCGCCGAGGGCTATCTCGCCCGCCTGGTAGCTACCGGTGAGTCGGTCGCCATTTGTGAGCAGATTGGCGACCCAGCTACCAGCAAAGGCCCCGTCGAGCGCCAGGTAGTGCGTATTGTGACACCCGGCACCCTGCACGATGAGGCCCTGCTCGATGCCCGACGTGACAACGTGCTGGTGGCCCTGGCACCTGGCAGCGATCGCTGGGGACTTGCCTGGCTTGAGCTTTCCAGCGGACGTTTTAGCGTGCTGGAAGTAGACAGCGAAGCTGAAATGCTCGCCGAGCTGACCCGCCTCTCTCCCGCTGAACTACTGATCCCCGAGAGCTTAACGCTTCCCGACATTTGGTCACAAAAGCGTAGCTTACGCCGACAGGGCGAGTGGCTTTTTGATCTGGAAAGCGCCAATCGCAGCCTGTGCGATCAGTTTGAAGTGCAGGATTTGCGCGGGTTTGGCTGCGCTCACCTGACCACTGCCCTTGTCGCCGCTGGCGTACTGATCGATTACGCGCGTGACACACAGCGCTCGCGCCTGCCCCACGTCACCGCGCTGAGCGTCGAAAACCGCGATGACGCAGTAGTGATCGATGGCGCCAGTCGGCGCAATCTGGAGATTGATATCAACCTGGGCGGCAGCGCCGACAATACGCTGGCAAGCGTGCTGGACACCTGCACCACCGCAATGGGCTCAAGGCTACTGAAGCGCTGGCTGAATCGCCCGCTGCGCCAGCGCGAGACGGTACAGGGCCGCCAGGCCGGCGTTGCGCTATTAAGCCTGGACGCCGCCTATATGACGCTGCGCGACACGCTCAATGATGTTGGTGATGTCGAGCGTATTCTGTCGCGCGTTGCGCTGTATAGCGCCCGGCCACGCGATTTGGCGCGCCTGAGAGACGCCCTCAATACCCTACCCATGCTTGAGCAGCAGCTAAGTGACGTTGAAAGTGGCAGCGCTCTGGACAACCTGCGCCCGCATATCCGCCCCTATCCCGACATCGCCGACACGCTCAACCGGGCGCTGATTGAGAACCCCCCCGTAGTTATCCGCGATGGCGGCGTGATTGCCGACGGCTTTGACGCTGAGCTTGACGAGCACCGCGGCATGGCCGAAAACGCCGGCAGCTACCTGGTCAAGCTTGAACTGCGTGAACGTGAACGTACCGGACTTGCCAACCTGAAGGTCGGCTACAACCGCGTACACGGCTACTTTATCGAGCTGCCCCGCTCTCAGGCCCAGCAGGCCCCGGCTGACTATATTCGCCGCCAAACGCTGAAAAACGCCGAGCGGTTTATCATCCCGGAGCTTAAAGAGTTCGAAGATAAGGCGCTATCGGCCAAGTCGCGCGCCTTGACCCGTGAAAAGTGGCTGTACGATCGCCTATTGGGCGAGCTCAACGAGAACCTGACCGCTTTGCAGGGCACCTCCCGAGCGCTTGCCGAACTGGACGTACTGTGCGCTTTTGCCGAGCGCGCCGAGGCGCTCAACTGGGTGCGTCCAACGTTAAGCGATGCCACCGGCATTACGATTACCGCAGGCCGTCATCCGGTCGTGGAGCAGGTAAGCGATAAGCCATTTGTGCCCAACGATGTGGTGCTCACACCCGAGCGGCATATGTTGATTATCACCGGCCCCAATATGGGCGGTAAATCTACCTATATGCGCCAGACGGCACTAATTGCACTGCTGGCCCATAGCGGTAGCTTTGTGCCCGCGGATGCGGCTGAAATAGGCCCTATCGACCGGATCTTTACCCGCATTGGTTCATCGGATGATTTAGCGGGTGGTCGCTCGACGTTTATGGTCGAGATGACCGAAACTGCGAATATTTTACATAATGCGACCGAACAAAGCCTGGTACTCATGGATGAAATTGGCCGGGGCACGAGTACCTTTGATGGTCTTTCGCTTGCCTGGGCAAGTGCCGAGCACCTCGCCCAGGCGCACGCGCTTACACTTTTTGCCACTCACTACTTTGAAATGACAGCGCTGCCTGACCAGGCCGAAGGCGTGGCCAATATTCATTTAACCGCCACCGAACATGGCGACAGCATTGTGTTTATGCATCGCATCGAGGCGGGCCCGGCAAGCCAAAGCTATGGCTTGCAGGTAGCCCAGCTGGCGGGTGTGCCCACGCATGTCATCAAACGTGCCAGGGAAAAATTGATTGCGCTTGAACAGCGCGATGTGAACACGCATCAGGCACGCTCTGCTGGCGTATCGGAACATTACCCTCAGGCAACACCCGCGCCTCAGCAGAACGATTTGTTTGCCAGCACGCCGCACCCGGTTGTCGAAGCGCTTGAGCGCGCGGATGTAGACGATTTATCGCCCCGTGAAGCGCTGGCGCTGATTTATCAATGGCGGGATCTGCTGTAATTGGCGCAAGAGAAGACGCTCAGAGCTTGCCGTTAGGTATAGGCACCACTAGAATGTCGCCCATACTTTTTAGCTTATAAAAAACGGCTGTTTTATAACCATTCACGATTGACCATGACCGGACTGTACCTCCGGTCCCGCAAGAGGGATAGCGCGATGACGTTTGTCGTTACCGAAAACTGCATCCAATGCAAATACACCGACTGTGTCGAAGTTTGCCCGGTCGACTGCTTTTACGAAGGCCCCAACTTCCTGGTGATTCACCCGGATGAGTGCATTGATTGCGCCCTATGCGAGCCGGAGTGCCCTGCAGAGGCCATCTTCTCTGAGGATGAGCTGCCGGATGGGCAGGAACAGTTTATCGAGATCAATGCTGAACTGGCCGAAGTATGGCCCAACATAGCTGAAAAGAAAGATGCCTTGCCGGATGCCGAAGAGTGGGATGGCAAGAGCGGCAAGATCGAGAAGCTTGAGCGCTAATAAAAACGGCGCAACAGCATTTCCTAAGAACCAGCGTCCGCGCTGGTTTTTTTGTTTCTGTCTGACCATCTAGCGAATGCTTGCTTACAACGCAAAAGAGCCACCCTGGGGCGGCTCTTTGCGTTACATGATGCACCTGCTGGCTTACACGGGCTTCGGCTCGCCCAGCTCGTTATCATTAGAGTCAAAGACCGCGCTATCGTGCTGCTTGAGCAGGCGGCTGGTCACCGTGCCCGCGGTCATTGAGCCGTTGACGTTGATCGCCGTGCGGCCCATATCGATGAGCGGCTCGATGGAGATTAATAGTCCTGCCAGCGCAATCGGCAGATCAAGCGTCGAAAGCACAATGATGGCCGCAAAGGTTGCCCCACCACCGACGCCTGCAATCCCGAAAGATGCCAGAGTGACGACCAGCACCAGCGTTGCCAGAAACTCCAGCGAAAATGGATCGATCCCTACCGTAGGCGCAATCATCATGGCCAGCATGGCCGGATAAAGCCCGGCACAGCCGTTTTGGCCGATGGTTGCCCCGAAGGAAGCAGAGAAGTTGGCAATGGCGGGCGGCACGCCAATGCGGTCCACCTGGGCTTCGATGTTCAGAGGAATCGTGGCCGCGCTTGAGCGCGAGGTAAACGCAAAGGTGAGCACCGGCCAGACTTTTTGAAAATAGCGTTTGGGATTGACTCCAGCGCCCATCAGAAACAGCGTATGCATGACCAGTATCAGCGCCAACCCCACGTAGGAGGCGATGACGAAACCAAGCAGATTAAGAATATCGTTAAGATTGGATGTGGAAACCACCTTGGTCATCAACGCCATCACCCCGTAAGGCGTCAGGCGAATCACCATTCGCACCAGGCGCATGATCCACTTCTGTACGATATCAATACCTTCGATTAGCTTATCGCCAAGTGCTGCATTTTCACGCTTGATGCCCAGTGCCGCCATGCCCAAAAACGTGGCAAAAATTACCACGCTGATAATCGACGTCGGACGCGACCCAGCCAAATCTTGAAAAGGATTGCTGGGAATAAAAGATAGCAGCAATTGCGGTATGGTCAGGTCAGCCACTTGAGCACTGCGTTCAATAATGGCCTGGCCCCGCTCAAGCTCGCGGGCGCCCTGCACCAGCCCCTCGGCAGACAACCCAAACAGCTGCGTCATGCTGATGCCGATAACCGCCGAGATCGCCGTAGTAAGCATCAACATGGCGAGCACGCCCAGGCTGATTTTACCCAGCGCACTGGCATCATGCAGACGCGTTACGGCGGACAGAATAGTGACCAGCACCAGAGGCATGATGATCATTTTCAACAGTTGGACATAACCGCCGCCGACCAGATTGACCCAGTCGATAGTACCGTCAAGTACCACCGAATCCGCAAACAACCACTGTAGCAGCGTCCCCAACCCAACACCGATGACAAGACCGGCTAACACCACCTTTGAAAGGCTTGCGCCGTTTCGCTGCCAGCGTGCCAGCAGTGCGATCGCAAGCGCAAAGACCAATACGTTGATCGCAATCAACCCATGCATGTAATGCCTCTCCTAAAAAATAAAAAAACGGCACATCAACGATGTGCCGTAAGATAAGTAAAACAGAAATATAGCCTGCTAACTCTTGCGCGCCATAGTAATTAATAGCGGCACACAATAAAAATGTATTTTACTTATAACCTTGGAAGCATTTTCATCACTGGGTCGTCGGCAGAATGTCTTATTGAGAAAAGACCCATTGAAGCAAGGACCATTGAGATACTTTTTTCAGACAAAAAAAAGGCGGCCCATAGGCCGCCCGCTCCAAGCACTTCCTCTGACCACTCCCTGTGTCAAACTCCTCAGGTAACTTCCTTGCTAGGCCTCACATCAATGTGGCACCGCGCGTACCTGTTTACATCTCTTACATTGCATTCTGTCTAAAGCATCCTTGCCTCCCCTGTCCTGAATGCATTGTGGCAGATAACGAATGCTTCTCAAGACGGGCAAAATAGAAGAGGGCAAGCCTTATCGGCTCACCCTTTTTTTCAAACCAATTTAAAATCAATCACATGAATTTTAATTAAGGCAAAATTACGGATTTTCTTACCCTAAAACGAGCGATTTTCGTCGGCATTTGTAAGAGATCTCTTACAAAATCTTGAGACATATCTTACAAACCAACCCCTTAAAAAGCCTTACTGACCTTTAATAGCGCTGATGCCTGGGTAGTTAACATCACCTAGCTCAGCCTCAATCACCAGTAAGCGGTTATATTTAGCTACCCGGTCAGAACGGCATAGCGAACCGGTTTTAATCTGGCCAGCACAGGTACCCACCGCCAAATCAGCAATGGTGGTATCTTCGGTTTCGCCGGAGCGGTGCGAGATAACCGCGGTAAAGCCTGCATCCTGCGCCATCTTGATGGCGTCCAGCGTTTCAGACAGCGAGCCGATCTGGTTGAACTTGATCAGAATCGAGTTACCGATCTGCTCATCGATACCGCGCTTGAGGATTTTGGTGTTGGTCACGAACAGGTCATCGCCTACCAGCTGCACCTTGTCACCCAGCTTATCGGTCAGCGCTTTCCAGCCGTCCCAATCCGACTCATCCATACCGTCTTCGATGGAAACGATCGGGTAGTCGGCGCAAAGGCCCGCCAGATAGTCGGTAAAGCCTTGCGCATCGTAGCTTTTACCTTCGCCGGAAAGGTTGTACTGGCCGTCCTTGTAGAACTCAGACGAAGCACAATCGAGCGCGAGCGTAACGTCTTTACCCAGGGTATAGCCCGCATCTGCAACGGCCTGCTTGATAACCGCCAGGGCATCGGCATTAGAGGCCAAGTCAGGCGCAAAACCACCCTCGTCGCCAACCGACGTGGAAAGGCCTTTCGCCAGAAGTACTTTCTTCAACGCATGGAAAATTTCTGCGCCCATGCGTAGCCCTTCGCGAAAATTAGGCGCGCCCACCGGCTGCACCATAAATTCCTGGATATCGACGTTGTTATCCGCATGCTCGCCGCCATTGATGATGTTCATCATCGGTACCGGCATGCTGTATTGACCCGGCTGGCCGTAAAGCTCGGCAATGTGCGCATAAAGCGGCACGCCCTTGGCATTGGCCGCCGCTTTGGCAGCAGCCAGCGATACCGCCAGAATCGCATTCGCGCCCAGGGTCGCTTTATTGTCAGTGCCATCCAGCGCCAGCATGGCATCGTCCAGACCGCGCTGATCGCGCGCATCCATTCCCAGCAACGCATCACGGATTTTGCCATTGACCGCATCGACAGCTTTCAGTACACCTTTGCCGAGATAGCGCGCTTTATCACCGTCGCGCAGTTCAAGCGCTTCACGCGAACCGGTGGAAGCACCGCTGGGCGCGCAGGCTTCGCCTACCGCGCCACTCTCAAGACGCACGCGCGCCTGTACTGTCGGATTACCGCGTGAATCAAGTACTTCCAGTGCACTGATATCTACAATTTTGGTCATGACAGTGTCCTTGGTTGTGGGTCTAATAAAGGATTACGTACCGCGTTGGCTACCGCTTAGCGAATGGTCAACGGCGCAAAGTTTTTGACTAGTGAATCCAATTGCGAAAGCTGGGTTAAAAATGGCTCAAGCTGATCAAGCGGCAAGGCACAGGGGCCATCACACTTGGCATTATCAGGGTCTGGATGCGCCTCCAAAAATAGCCCGGCAAGCCCTACCGCAACGCCGGAACGGGCAAGCTCGGCTACCTGGGCACGCCGCCCATCGGCACTGTCGGCGCGTCCACCCGGGCGCTGAAGCGCATGGGTGACATCAAAAAACACCGGATAGCCGGTCTGTTTCATGTCCCCGAACCCAAGCATATCGACAATCAGGTTGTTGTAACCAAAGCTTGAGCCGCGCTCGCAGAGCATCAGGCGATCATTACCGGCTTCCTGAAACTTGCTGAGAATATGGCGCATCTCATGAGGTGCTAAAAACTGGGGCTTTTTGATATTGATCGCGGCACCGGTTTTGGCCATCGCCACCACCAGATCCGTCTGGCGCGCCAGGAAAGCGGGCAACTGGATGATATCCGCGACGTCTGCCGCCTGGGCCGCCTGCCAGGGCTCGTGAACATCGGTGATGATCGGCACGCCATAACGCGACTTGATATCAGCGAGAATCTGCAAGCCTTTTTCAATACCCGGACCACGGTACGAGTGAATCGAGCTGCGGTTGGCCTTGTCAAAGCTCGCCTTGAATACATACGGCATACCGAGCTTTTGCGTCACGCTGACGTAGGCTTGGGCTACCTCGTCGGCAAGCTCTGCCGACTCTAGCACGTTCATGCCGCCAAGCAGCATTAAGGGCAAAGAATTGCCGGCGGTTAGGCCGGCAATGTTGATGTGACGCTCTTGAAAAGGTGCTTGAGAAGACATTGGCTTCCCCCCTTATTCCTGAGGTGTCGCGTGAGATCGGGTACGCGCCGTTTTGTGCTCCAGCGCTGCATTCACAAAGCCCGAGAACAGCGGGTGCCCGTCACGCGGTGTGGAGGTAAATTCCGGGTGGAACTGACACGCCACGTACCAAGGGTGATCGGCCAACTCGATCATTTCAACCAGCGACTGATCAACGCTTTTACCTGAAATTACCAGGCCGGCTTTTTCCAGCTCGTCAATAAACTGGTTATTAACTTCGAAGCGGTGGCGGTGACGTTCAACGATTTCATCAGAGCCGTAAGCTTCACGCGCTTTGCTGCCGGAGGTCAGATGACATATCTGGCCGCCCAGACGCATGGTGCCGCCTAAATCAGACGCCGCATCGCGCAGCTCAATTTTACCTTCCGCATTCAGCCATTCGGTAATCAGGCCGACCACCGGGTGCTGAGTGTCATGGGTAAACTCAGTGGAGTTGGCATCTTTCCAGCCCGCCACGTTACGCGCAAATTCAATAACCGCTACCTGCATCCCTAAGCAGATCCCCAGGTAAGGCACGTTATTTTCGCGGGCAAACTGGGCGGTCATAATTTTGCCTTCCACGCCTCGCTCACCAAAGCCGCCGGGCACCAGAATAGCGTCTTTACCCGCTAGGCGCTCGGTGCCGTGACGTTCGATGTCCTCAGCGTCGATATAGTCGACATTGACTTTGATGCGCCCTTGAATGCCTGCATGAATCAAGGCTTCATTAAGCGACTTGTACGCGTCCAGCAGTTCCATGTACTTACCGACCATGGCGATACTTACGGACTTGAGCGGATTAAGCTTGGAGTCCAGCACTTTCACCCACTCGGAAAGATCGGCGGGCTCGGCATCAAGGCGCAGCTTATCGCAGACGATATCGTCCAGGCCGTGTTCATGAAGCATCAGCGGGATACGGTAGA
The DNA here is from genome assembly GCF_052353045.1 of Halomonas sp. AOP7-B1-5. Taxonomy (NCBI): domain Bacteria; kingdom Pseudomonadati; phylum Pseudomonadota; class Gammaproteobacteria; order Oceanospirillales; family Halomonadaceae; genus Halomonas; species Halomonas sp. AOP7-B1-5. The sequence continues at coordinate 66,593 of NZ_JBQTDC010000008.1, forward strand.
TGGTATCTGCGTCCTGAAGCGGTACGACCGCACGCTCTTCAACGTTGGTAAACAACGCGATTTTGCGGCGTTCGCTCTCTTCAAGCTCGACTTCGCTGCGGCAAATCAGAATATCCGGCTGAATACCAATCGAGCGCAGCTCTTTAACGCTGTGCTGGGTAGGCTTGGTTTTCGTCTCGCCCGCCGTCTTGATATACGGCACCAGCGTCAGGTGCATAAACAGCGCGCGATTAGCACCCTGCTCGCTACGAATCTGGCGAATAGACTCCAAAAACGGCAGCGATTCGATATCACCTACCGTGCCACCGATTTCTACCAGCGCCACGTCGAAACCTTCACCGCCGGCATAAACGCGCTGCTTGATTTCATCGGTGATGTGCGGGATGACCTGTACCGTGCCACCCAGGTAATCGCCACGGCGCTCTTTGCGCAGCACGTGCTCGTAAACACGGCCTGTGGTGAAGTTGTTGCGCTGGGTCATCTTGGTACGAATAAAGCGTTCGTAGTGGCCCAGGTCCAGATCGGTCTCGGCGCCATCCTCGGTGACGAACACCTCGCCGTGCTGGAAAGGGCTCATGGTGCCCGGGTCCACGTTGATGTACGGGTCGAGCTTGAGCATGGTGACCTTAAGGCCGCGGGCCTCTAAAATCGCCGCCAGCGAGGCCGACGCGATGCCCTTGCCAAGAGAGGACACAACGCCGCCGGTCACGAAGATATATCGTGTCATGGAAAACCTGTCGAAACGTGATCAAAAGGCGTAACAGAAAGCCACACCAGGATGGGACGACAGAATAGCAGACTACGCCCCAAGGCTCAATTTGAACTGAGCAGTCAAAATCAGCTCGGCCGAACCAGAATGGGCAGCTGCCCCAGCCCTGCGCTTGCATACATTCATAGGTAAACCGCCAACCACCATACTTAATAGCAATGATTGCTATTTGCCTTAAGAGTATCCTTGTTCTCAGCGTATTCCCCGTACCGATGAGATTGTAGCGGGGAAATTAGCACGTAATGAAATAACATAAGGGAATAAGGGGAAACGAAAGATGCAGCACAAGCGACGTCGAATTTTCCATTTGGCAGCCATGATGAGTTGCCTGCAAGCCGTCCCCGGGTGGGCGAATACGACAAACTCAGCAATAACGACAGAGGGTGAAGCCCCCGCCACCCTCACACCGATAACGGTGACCGCGGAAAAAACCGAGCAGCCACTGGAAAATGTGGCTGCCAGTGTCGCGGTGATTGATGGTTCTGAAATTGAAGCAGCGGGCCTGACCAGCCTCGAACAGTTAGAGGGACGGGTTCCTGGGTTATCGTTTCAGCCATTCGGACAGGCCGGCATGAATTCTCCCGTAATGAGGGGACTAACGGCTAACTTCAACACCTTTTCCACCTCAACGTTGCTTCTGGTGGATGGTGTACCAACACTGTCTGCTCAGGGATTCGAGAGCAGCCTACTTAACGTCGACCGAATCGAGATACTACGCGGCCCTCAGTCCACACTCTATGGCAGTAATGCCGAAGCTGGCGTCATTGCTATCCACACCCAGCCGATGGACAACCAACCTCGCGCCACTGTTAGCGGTGAAGCCGGCAACCATGGCCATCGAGCCGTTCGCTTCGCCGTCAGTCACCCCATCGTTCAGGACAATCTCTATGCCAGTATTGCGGGTAGCACGTCGAGTGAGGATGGTTTTATCGACAACATCCACACCGGCAGTAATGAAGATGACCGCAATCGGCACGATCTCAACCTAGGGCTGCGCTGGACGCCTGGTGATGCGACTGATTTGGCACTGCGCTATACGCGCCAAGAGTATGATGATGGTGCATCCCGCTGGGGGGCACCTAGCGCGCATCGTGCCACTGTTGCCTCAGGCACCCCAAGTTGGAACCGATCCTGGGGGCAAACCCTAGCACTAACCGCGGAACATGAATTCGCCTCGGACTTGAGTCTCCATTCCGTCACTGCCTGGAATGATTTCCGGGATCATATACAGCAGGATACCGATTTCAGGGCCGAGGATATCTTGCACGTAGGTCGTGACAACCGGCTACGCACGCTATCCCAGGAGCTTCGCTTAGAGGGTGCTCTTGGCGAGACAGAGTGGTTGCTCGGCGTCTACGGCGATAGCAGTGATAACCGGCTGCATAGTATCAGCAAAAATATGATGGGCTCTGTGGATCTTCATGCCAATCAGGAAAGCCAAACGACAGCCCTGTTTACCCATTGGAACCTACCCTTGGCACAACACTGGCGCCTTTCTACCGGTGGGCGCATTGAGCACAATCAGGTGGAACTACACCCACGTGGTGCGGCAAGCCGGTCGGAATCATGGTCGCACTTTTCGCCCAAGATCGCGTTGCAATATGAAATCAGCCCACGCAATCAGTGGTACGCCAGTATCTCGCGAGGCGTGCGTAGCGGTGGGTTCAATATATTATCCCCCGCAACGAACTATCAGTCCTTCGGTCCAGAGAAAACTTGGTCCTACGAGACCGGCGCTAAGGGTTGGCTAGCCGAAGGGCGCCTGCGTTACTCTCTCGCCGCCTATCTGATGGACATCGACAACATGCAAGTCATGCAAATGCCCACCGCCGGCATGATGTACATCACCAATGCTGCCACAGCCACCTCTAAAGGGGTAGAACTCGACCTTGACTATCTGCTTGGCGATGGGTGGCAAATTAAAGGGGGGTTAGCCTGGAACCATACCCGATTTGATCAATTCCAAGATGGCTCAGCCGACTACGCTGGTAATCACAATCCTTTCGCTCCCGATTTTACCGGTTATTTGAGCCTACGCTACGACGATCCAGAAGGCTGGTACACCCAGGGCAGCCTGGTCGGTAGCAGCAAAGTCTACCTAGACGCCGCCAACCAATACGAGCGTAACGACTATGCACTGCTCAACTTGGTCGCTGGCTATCAGTTAGGTGATTGGGAGCTCGCCGCCTACGCCGACAACATCGGCGATAAGCGCTATGACGCCGTGGGCTACCAGAACGGCTTCGTCACCATCTACAGCCCGCCCCGGGAGGTAGGAATGCGCTTCACTTGGCGATTGTGATCGCCGGAGCGCTCTCCATGCCTAATACCCGCACCGCCACCCCAGCCCAGCCTGTTTTTGGCCCTCGGCTTATCGCCGGGCTGACCGGCGTATTCATCGCAGCCATCATGGCAGGATTTAACAACCGGGTTCCTGCCTTATCATTGCCAGATATTCGCGGCGCCCATGGTTTGGGTGCCGACGCTGCCTCCTGGCTGGATACCGTCTATCTCGTTGGCGAAATCACGGTACAACCGTTTGCCGCCTGGTTCGCCATCACCCTATCACTGCGCCGTTATCAACTGGTGTTAATCTCCGCTGCCACGCTGCTCGGATTACTACTGCCCTTTGCCCAGTCGCTACCGTCCATGCTCCTACTGCGCGGTCTGCAAGGTGCCGTCGCTGGCGGTCTGATCCCGACACTGATGATGGCAGCGCTGCGTTTTCTGCCGTTTCATATTCGCCTGCACGGTTTGGCGCTATTCGCCATGACTGCCACCCTAGCACCCAATCTGGCGGTGTGGCTGGCTGGCGTGTGGACAGATCAGTTGTTCGACTGGCGGTGGGTCTACTGGCAAATCGTTCCGCTGGGTATGTTCAGCTTAGCGCTATGTGCATGGGGCCTCCCTCAGGATCCACCACGCCATGAGCGCTTCGGTCAGGGCAACTGGATCGGCCATATTTGTCTGGTTACCGGATTAGCGCTGCTTGCGATAGTTCTCAGTCAGGGTGTACGTCTTGGCTGGTTTCATTCAACACTGATCTGCAGTGCACTTGCTGGCGGCCTAATCGCCACCTTCGCCGGTCTGCTCAGCGAGTGGCATCATCCCAGCCCTTTTATCCGCCTTCAACTGCTTTCCCGGCGCAACCTTGGGCTGGGCTTCACCCTGTTTGTTGGGCTGTTGGTTGTGCTGATGTCCGGCGCTCTACTGCCGCTTAATTTTCTCGCCCAAGTGCAAGGTTATAGACCACTGCAATCCAGTGCCGTTGGGCTCACCATCGGGCTACCACAGTTGGTGCTCGGCTCCCTGGTGGCTCTGCTTCTATACCAGCCTTGGATGGATGCACGCAAGGTATTTGCCACTGGCCTGCTGATTGTGGCGATAGCCTGCTGGCTAGGCGCCCAAATCACCAGTGAATGGATGTGGCACCAGTTCGTCGCTGTACAAGCACTGCAAGCGATCGGCCAGCCAATGGCGGTGGTCTCACTGCTATTTCTGGCTACCAGTGTGGTACAGCCAATGGAAGGCCCCTTCGTATCCGGGCTGGTGAATATGCTGCGCGCCTTCGGCACCGCCCTGGGCAGCGCGCTGGTCACTCAGTTGATACTGATTCAAAGCCATTTTCACAGCGACATGTTGCTGGACAGCATGGCTCGAGCTGGCGCCGCCCTAGGAATGCATGAAGACCAACTGATGACGTTGTCCGACGCCGTCACTACCCAAGCCGTCACGCTGGCCACCGCCGACGCTTACCGGGCACTTAGCGTGCTTGCCCTGATGCTGATTCCGCTGACGCTCTGTCTCACGCCCGTAACGCCACCGTCACCTCCCTCTCGTTCACCGGAATAATAGCCATGACCTCATTACGTCGCTTGCGAACTCCTTTCATTCTGATACTCCTGGCCCTGGCAATTACGGGTGTCTATGCGCTGAACCGCCCGGAAAGCGCCGCCAGATATCAATCCACCAACGATGCTTATATACAGGCAGATCTAACACGGGTGGCGTCGCAGGTTGCCGGTCGTGTACAGCGGGTACTGGTGGAAGAAAACCAGACGGTGAGCGTCGGCGACCTGCTAGTAGAGATCGATGACAGCGATACACGAGCTAAGGTGGAAGAAGCAAGTGCTGGACTGGCCCAGGCAGCTGCGGAAATCGTCAGTCTACAAGCGCAAATCGTGCGTCAGGAAAGTCGCATTCATCAAGCACAGGCAAAACTTGACGTCGATCAGGCCGCAGTGACACTGGCTCGACAGGAGCGAGAACGCTACCTCAACCTGCGCGCCCGCGGTGCCGGTACCGTTCAGTCGCTGCAAAGGGCAGAGGCAGAGTTAGCTGCATCAAGGGCCACCCTGATCGGCGACCAGGCCGCCTATACCGCTACCCAACAGGCGTTGGAAGTGTTGCAGGCCGACCTAGAGAAAGCCCAAGCGGCGCAAAACATCGCTCAGGCCAAACTGGACGCAGCGGAATTGGCATTATCCTACACCCACATTACAGCACCGGTGAAAGGTATCGTCGCTCAGAAAGTGGTGCGCCTCGGCGGCTATATGAAAATCGGTGAAACGCTGCTGACCTTAGTTCCTCTGGACAATCTCTATATCACCGCCAATTTCCGTGAAACACAAATCGCCCGTATGCGGCCCAGCCAACCGGTAAGTTTCACCATCGATGCTCTCCCCAACATCACCCTAACCGGCAGAGTGGATAGCCTAGGCCCAGCCAGCTCGGTGAGCTTTTCAGCCATTCAACCCCACAACGCCACAGGTAATTTCACCAAGATCGTCCAACGTCTACCGGTGCGCATCGCCATCGATCCAGGTCAACCTCAAGCCCAACAGTTAAAAGTCGGCATGTCAGTGGTGCCGGAAGTCGACACCGGACACGGCTAACATCACGATGTTCTCAGCACAACCGACCTAGCTCCGCAGTACCCCACTATAGTGACCACAACGGTTCGGGAATCAGGCGACACGCCCCATCTTTGGTGGCATCTCGCCCATGCCCCGCACAAATCGCAGGCTCCAGTAACCTATTCCCAGCATGCCAGCCATCAGAGCGCTTAACATGCCCAGATACCCGAAATGGTCAAGCAGCAGCCCTGCGAGCATGGGCACAACCGTACGCGTGAGCACGAATAGACTCGATTGCAGACCATAGTCCACAGCCGTCAAACCTTCACGGGTGTAGTACATCATCATGCCAAACACTAATCCAGCCGAGGCGCCCATGGCCAGCGCCAGAAGCACGGTGCAGGCAGTTAGCAACGGCAAGCTCGCATGGCTGGCCAACGCCGCCGATAATGCAGCCAAGGCAACGAGGGCGAGCATTGCAAAGCCAGGCAGGGCATAGTGCAAACCACGACGGTAAGTGACATAACCGCCTAGCAGACTGCCCAAAGCACCGACCACGCCACCCAGCAAACCAGCTACCACGGCCACCTGACCGGACGGCAGTCCTTGATCGAGCAGTAACGGTTTAAGGTATACCCAGGCAGTGCCAATAAAGGGGAAATAGAGCATCAACACGACCACCCAACGGCGACGCTGAGCAGAAGCGAAATAGCCAACCCATTGGCGCACCCCCACCTCTGAGCGTTTGGGTGTCGCTATCGTATCAAGATGCACTGGGCGTATGAGATAAAGTCCGACAAGGGCCAACAACAGTCCAACCCCCAGCACAAAGAACGGCCAAGACCAGCCAACACGATCATGCAAAATGAGCATCGCACCACCCCCGAACACTGCCCCCAATGAACTGGCGGCTGAACGGATAGTGCCTGCGCGCATACGTTCAGTCTCGGGTAAACAGCGAATAGCCAAGGCATTGACCGGCGCGTCGGCCCAAGTGCCGAATAAGCTAGCCAGCATCGCCAGGGCGAATAACGTCGTGAAGCCCGTTTTTCCTATGTCGAGCCCCGCCAGCGCTACAAGGCTTGCGGCATAACCGACCAACAGTACTAAGCTCCAGCGCCGATAACCGGCGGTATCTCGCGCCCAGCGATCTACCGGAGCAGCCAATACGAACTTGAGCACGGCCGGCAACCCTGCCAATTGGAAGAGGCCGATGGCGGTGCCGGACCACCCCTGCTGGCGCATCACCAGCGGTAACCCTAGGTAGAGATAGATCATTGGTGCGGTCATAGCGAAGTTGATCCAGCCGAGCAGCAACTGCAACGACCAGTACGAAATGGCGGGGGCTTTCATGTCGGTATTCCCAGGTTTTAAGTTTCTGGAGCTAAACGCTTAAGGTACTCGTTGCTAAGCATGTGTTTTTAAGCGCTGGCTGGCTGCGCGAGCAACTGGACATATTGCTCGCAACGGTGCAGCAACTGCTCATGAGAGCCCTGATCGAGAATGCAGCCATCCTGCAGGAGTACGACCCTGTCAGCCTGAGCAATGGTGCTTGGACGATGTGCTACCACCAGTAGCGTGTACTGCCCACGAAGCGCCAACAAGGCCTGCTGCAGGGCATGTTCACTGTCAGCATCGAGGCTGGATGAAGCTTCATCCATTACCAGCACGGGCGCTTGAGACAGCAGTGCCCGGGCGATGGCGATACGCTGACGCTGACCACCTGAAAGCCGCGCACCATTCGCGCCGCAACGCGTTTGGTAGCCCTCAGGTAGGGCCTGAATGAAATCGTGGGCCTGGGCCTGATGCGCAGCGATTTCGATTTCCTGCTGCGTCGCCTCTGGTTTGCCCAAGCGCAAGTTGCCCTCGATACTGTCGTCAAACAAGTAGGCCTCCTGACCAACCCAGGCGATCCAGTGGCGCAGCTCGGATAGGGGAATATCACGCAGATCTTCGCTGCCCAGCTTCACTGTGCCGCTCTGCACCTCATAGAAGCGCATTAGTAAGTTGGCGCAGGTGGTCTTGCCAGATCCAGAGGGGCCAACCAGTGCGACCATCTCACCCGTTTCTACCCGGAAGTTGACACCCTGCAGCACAGGGCGCTCGGAATGGGCGAACACCACTTGGTTGAATTCGATGCTGGCATCCTTAGGCAATCGCTGGCCATTGTCCTGAATCGGCGAACGCTGATGCAGCAACGCCAACACCCGTGCCGCACTGGCGCGCACTGCACCCAGTTGGCTGGCACTGCGCGCTACCTCTGCCAAAGGTAGCAGTGCCGCGCCTACCAGCACGACCGATAGCGGAACTTGAGCCAACGCTAGGGCTTGATATTCAAGCAACACTGCGCTGGCCACCAGCGCGGTGATCAATGCTAAGGACTGGATCAGCTCTATACCGCCTTGCTCCGCGCCTGTTCGCAAGGCGTAACGACGCTGCTCGCTCTTCAGCCGCGCCAGATACTGCCCCAGCCGAGCGCGCCAAGCCGCCTCCTGATTGAACAAGAGGATCTCTCGACGCGCCTCAATGCCCTCAATCACTTCAGCGTTTAGTCCCGCTAGCGCGGCATTCATCTCGCGCCCCTGGCGAAAAGCACGCTCCCCCAGCCAGAATGGCACGCTGGTCAGAGTCGGCAGAAATGGCAGTAACACTAAAGTAAGCCAAGGCTGTATCCAGGCCAGCGCCAGCAGTGCCAACAGCGGTACCACAACTGCAGCGATGGTATCGGCCAGGGTGTGGGCAAAAAAGTGTTCCAGCGCCTGAGCATCGTTCAGCGCCACGTTGGCCTGCTCGCCGCTGCGGGTGTCGGACAAACCACCTGGGGCGGCACGCTCTAGACCGTCGTAAATGCCCACCTGCAGCGTTTCGATCAGAGCAAAAGCAAAGGCATGGGAGATATGTGCCTGCCACCAGCGACCACCGGCCCCAGCAACGGCGCTGACAAGCATGCCCCAAAGCACGGGTTGCCAGAGGCTCTCCGGTGCACCCGTCAGCGCCAAACCTGCTAGCCAGGCACCCAACGCAAGGCTTGTCACCATGCCAGCCTGGGCAATGAGCGTAGCAGCGATAGTGAGTGCTAGCAGGCGCGGCTGGCCAGCGGAAAGGCGTAACAGGTCACCCCATGTGCTACGCGGCCCCTGGGGAATTTCGTGGGCATTGACTTTCATATTAGTTCTTCCTCGGTTTGGGGCGACGCTTCGTGGGCGTGCTGCCGGTTCCAGAGGCGCGCATAGAGGCCATTTCGGGTCAGTAGGTTGTGGTGATCACCGATCTCAACTAAACGACCACGATCAAGCACCAGAATGCGGTCGGCATTCCGAACGTTGGCTAGACGATGTGCAATCACCAGTAGCGAACGCTGACCGCGAAGCCGCTCGATGGCCTCTCCAATGTGGGTTTCGCTGGCAACGTCCACGTTCGCGGTCGCCTCGTCCAACACCATGACCGGTGTATTTTTTAGCCAAGCACGTGCGATAGCTATGCGCTGTCGCTGACCGCCAGAAAGTCGCGCGCCGCCTTCTCCCACGGCAGTGGCAACGCCTTTTTCAAGACTTGAAATCCACGATTCCAGTGACGCTACCCGGCATGCCTCAGCCAGATCCTCATCACTGGCTTGAGGAGCCCCCATCCTCAAGTTCTCTTCGATGCTGCCATGCAGCAGCACACTATGTTGGAACACGCCACTGACGTTTTCGTATACGTCATTGACGCGCAAATCGCGAAGATCAACGCCGCCCAGGCTGACGCGGCCGCAGTCAGGTGCAACAAAGCGCATCAATAGAGCTGCCAGGGTCGATTTTCCTGCGCCAGAGGGCCCTACCACAGCCACGAACTCACCAGGCTCAAGCGTAAAATTCACATTGTGCAACGCAGGTTCGCAGCCACCCGGCCAGGTATAACTAACGCTATCAAAGGCCACTCCATGATGGGTCGGTAAAGCCCGGGCCTCAATCGGCTCTGGCACCCCAGGTATAGCGTCAAGTAAACGAATGACGGGGGCCGCCGCCGCATTACCCGACCATGCAATGTGGAAGGTCTTATCAAGCTTTTCCAGCGTACCGAAGGCCTCGCGGGCCAGCAGCACAACGGCCAACAACGCAAACGGCGATAGCTCACCGGCAACGGCGCGCTGAGCGCTAAGCGCAGTCACCAACGCTAAACCACCCAAGCTAAGCAGCCCTGTTGCGCCGTTACGCATGAGAATGGCGTAAAGCACACCCATGGCCTGCTCACGCAGATCCCGTGCCTGTTGACTGAGTACCTGACGGCGCCGGGTCTGAGCATTGAAGGCCTTGAGCGTGGTGACGCCGCGCAAGCTGTCGAGCAAATACGCGGAAAAACGCCCCATACTCGCGAACAACCCACCTGCAGAAGCGCGCCGCCAACGCAACCAGAGGCGATCAGTAAAGGGTAGCGCCAGCGCAGCAAGAGCAGCCACAAGGGCAGAACGGCTATCGAAATACGCCATTAGCAGTAGCACACCCCCGCCACCAAACACCGCACCCAGCACTGCAGGCACATAACGGCTGTAATAGGCTTGCAAGGCTTCCACCGACTGCACCAAGGTGGTACTCAGTTCCCCGCTATCTCGGTCGCTGGCCGGATCAGCCGCCACACGTAATACCTGACCAATCAGGCGCTGACGCAAGTAGTGCCGGGCAAGCCCTGCCACACGCATAGCGAGTGCTTCAGACAACCCCATCAGCACGATGCGTAGCCAAGTAAAAACAAAAAAAACCGACAGCGGCCACCATAGTTCGGACAATGGCTGGTCAGCGAATAGCCCGGCCAAAGCACTGGCTAAGCATAGCGCCTGACCAACATGACAGGCGGTGACAACCACTTGGCCGAACGCAGCCAGTAAAATCGAAGGACGCAAAGGCCGCGACAAGCGCCAGAGAACCGGGTTCATGAATTCTCCTTCGCGTTAGTCAGCGCAGAGACTAATGATGGGTATTTGCCTGTCAGCGATGATATTACAAGGATCGAAATCATCAGTTCCTCCTCTTTTGACCACATACACTGAAACGGATATGCCCTAAAAACACACTCCCCGCTCAACACCAACTCAGACGGTGTGTAAGCGGCAACTTCCACTTGGCTGAGCAGTCAACGAATGATACTTTCAAAATAAATACACATCATTCTCATTTAATATTGCATCCAGCGTTATTCATATCCTATTCCGACTAGGCTGTTTTTATGCCTATGGGGCTTGTGCTCTTATGAGCTCAATCACAAGGCGACTGGTTCTGCAATGATTGGATGCTCTGCAATAGAGAGCACTCAGTAGGATGGAAATAAGGAAGGCTTTGCTGTGAATAATTTGTCACGCCCAACGTTGACCACTGCTCAACATCTAACTGAATGGGTTTCCCATAAGTGCGATTTACCCCATCGCCATACCCTGATTGAGCGGCTGGATTGCGAAGCAGGCTTTTCCGTTGTTCGTTCCAAAATCTCGTCTGGACGTGTATTACGTGAAGTCTGTCAACACGAAGGCAATGAGCGCACCCTGGTGATTACTTTCGGCTTATCTGGTCAATCAGAGTTTCTTGACCGTACAGGCAATCGTCTGCACTTCTCGGCTAACCAAACGACAGTGTCTGTATTTCAGGAAGGGGGTGGTGAGCGCCGCTACGCCGCCGACAAGCAGACTCAGCAGTTACGATTAGTGGTATCGGAATCGGCATTAAGGCGTTATATCGGACCACAGCGCTGTGACCAACTGCTCGGTAAGCCCTTGCGTCACAATGAAAGCTTTCGCCAACTATCTCACGTTAACAGCCGCGCCAGTCAACATCTAAGCTTTTACAAGCACCCGTGGGTAGGTGAGCAGGACGGATTACGCCAGCGTATCCATGCCCTCAGCTTACTCGGCGAACAACTCAACCTGCTAACCCCTGCGGAGGGGCAGAAAGAACGAATTATCGGGCGAGACGTGGACTTGCTTGAAAGAATCGAAGCCTATATGCGTGCGCACTTGGATCAGCCTCTAAACAATGCCTACTTGTGCGCCAAACTTGGTATCAGTGAATACAAACTCAAGGGGTGCTTTCGCCAAGCCTATGACACAAGCCCTGCCCAACACCTGCTAGCAATGCGCATGCAGCGAGCGCAAGAATTACTGGCCGCAGGATATCGGGTATCGGAATCGGCCTATCAGGTCGGCTACCAGCACCCAAATAATTTCACTGCCGCCTTCACAAAGTTTTTCGGCTGTACGCCGAAATCGGTGCGAGGAGCACACTAGCAGTATGTCGAATCAAAGGCTGGGGAGTCTCGCGTTTGCCTGATGCCGGGGTAGTCGCGGAGCCAATTAAGGCCCCGGACAGCTGGAGTAAAGGTGAATTACACGCCCAGGTAGTTCATGATGCCTTCTGCGGCCTGGCGGCCTTCATAAATAGCCGTGACCACCAGGTCAGAGCCGCGCACCATATCGCCGCCGGCAAAGATTTTTTCATTGCTGGTCTGAAAGGCGAACTGGCCGTGCTCTGGGGCTTTTACCAGGTCACGCTCGTTCAGATCAATGCGCGAGCCCTCAAACCAGGGCGCAGGGCTTGCCTGGAAACCAAACGCTACGACCACGGCATCGGCGGCAATAATCTCTTCAGAACCTGGTACCACCTCAGGGCGGCGGCGACCGTTTTCGTCAGGCTCGCCGAGTCGAGTGCGCACAACCTTCACGCCTTCAACCTTCTCTTCGCCCACCACCGCCACCGGCTGGCGGTTGAACAGGAACTCGACGCCCTCTTCGCGCGCGTTGGTTACTTCACGGCGAGAGCCGGGCATGTTCTCTTCGTCACGGCGATAAGCACAGGTAACGCTCGCAGCACCCTGGCGGATCGAGGTGCGGTTACAGTCCATGGCGGTATCGCCACCGCCGAGAACAACGACGCGCTTGCCTTCCATCGAGATGTAATCGTTGGGATCTTTTTCGAATCCCAGGCAGCGGTTGACGTTAGCGATCAGGAAATCGAGCGCCTTGTACACGCCGGGCAGGTCTTCACCGGGGAAGCCGCCTTCCATGTATTTATACGTCCCCATGCCCAGGAAAACCGCGTCGTACTCCTGGAGCAGCGTATCGAACTCGATATCCGTACCGATTTCGGTATTCAGGCGAAACTCGATACCCATTTCCTCGAATACCGCCCGACGACGCTCCATCACGTTCTTTTCAAGCTTGAACTCAGGAATGCCGAAGGTTAACAGGCCACCGATTTCCGGGTACTTATCAAATACCACGGGCTTGACGCCGTTGCGCGCCAGAATATCGGCACAGCCAAGCCCGGCAGGCCCGGCGCCGACAATCGCGACTTTTTTATCCGTCCACACGACCTTGGACATGTCCGGGCGCCAGCCCATGGCAAACGCAGTATCGGTAATGTACTTCTCGACAGAACCGATGGTGACCGCGCCAAAGCCGTCATTGAGCGTGCAGTCGCCTTCACACAGCCGATCTTGCGGGCATACGCGGCCACATACTTCGGGCAGCGAGTTGGTTTTATGCGAAAGCTCAGCGGCTTCGATGATGTTGCCTTCCACGACCAGCTGTAGCCAGTTGGGAATGTAATTGTGAACCGGGCATTTCCACTCACAGTAAGGGTTGCCGCAATGCAGGCAGCGATGCGCCTGGCTTGCCGCATCAGTGGGTTTGAACGGTTCGTAAATCTCAGCGAATTCTTTGGCACGCGTATGGGCGGCTTTTTTCTGTGGGTCTTGACGACCCACATCAACAAACTGGAAATCGTTGTTTAAACGGTTAGCCATGATTTCTCTCCTCGAAGCGTAGACACAGGCGGTTTATTGCGGCTGACGCCGAGATTGATCCAGCAGACTGCCCAGGCTTGCCGCTTTTGGCTTCACCAGCCAGAAATGACGCAGGTAGTCGCTAAAGTCTTCTAAAATCGCGGCCCCACGGCTGGAACCCGTCTCTTCGACATAGGTGGTAATCAGCTCGCGAAGATGGCGGCGATACGCCTCCATGGCTTCCGTACTAATGCGATGAATTTCGACCAGCTCGTGGTTGTACTTGTCCACGAAGGTACGGTCTTCATCCAGCACGTAGGCAAATCCACCGGTCATACCTGCACCAAAGTTAACGCCCGTTTCACCCAGCACGCATACCAGACCACCGGTCATGTATTCGCAGCAGTGGTCGCCAGCGCCTTCAATCACCGCCGTGGCGCCTGAGTTACGCACCGCAAAACGCTCGCCTGCGGTGCCCGCGGCCATCAACGTGCCGCCGGTTGCGCCATACAGGCAGGTGTTACCGATAATCGCGGTTTTATGGCTTTCGAACTGGCTAACCTTAGGTGGCACGATCACGATCTTGCCGCCGTTCATGCCCTTGCCCACGTAGTCGTTGGCATCGCCTTCCAGGTACAGATTCAGGCCGCGGGCATTCCAGACGCCGAAGCTCTGCCCTGCCACCCCGGTAAAGCGTGCGGTAACGGGCGCGTTTTCCAGGCCTTCTTCCCCATAACGCTTGGCGATAGCGCCTGAGCTAAGCGCACCCACACTGCGATCACAGTTAGTGATGTTGAAGCTGAACTCACCGCCCGACTGGCTCTCGATAGCCTCTTTAAGCGCTGCCAATACTTCCTGGTTTTTAGCACCCGGGTCGTGAGGTACGTTGCGGCCCACCTTGCAGAACTGCGGCGCATCAGCAGGTACAAAATCGTTCGTCAGCAGCGGCATTAAATCGAGCTTGCGCTGGCTTGCCGTATTGCCTTCCAACACTTCCAGCAGGTCGGTACGCCCGATCAGGTCGGTCAACTGGCGCACGCCTAGCATGGCCATCAGCTCACGCACTTCTTCAGCGATAAAGCGGAAGTAGTTTTTGACCATATCCACCGTGCCGCGGAAATGCTCGCCGCGCAGGAAGTCGTCCTGGGTGGCAACCCCAGTAGCGCAGTTGTTCAGGTGGCAGATACGCAGGAACTTGCAGCCCAGCGCTACCATTGGCGCGGTACCAAAACCAAAGCTCTCCGCCCCCAGGATGGCCGCCTTGACCACGTCTAAGCCGGTTTTAAGGCCACCATCGGTCTGCAGACGAATCTTGTCGCGCAGGCCATTGATACGCAGCGCCTGATGCACCTCAGGCAAGCCCAGCTCCCAGGGGGAACCAGCATGCTTGATCGAGGTGAGCGGGCTTGCAGCGGTGCCGCCATCGTATCCAGATACTGTGATGAGGTCGGCGTAAGCCTTGGCAACGCCCGTGGCGATAGTGCCAATACCCGGCTCGGATACCAGCTTCACCGATACCTGCGCCTCTGGATTAACCTGCTTGAGGTCAAAAATCAGCTGTGCCAGGTCTTCGATTGAATAGATATCGTGGTGCGGCGGCGGTGAAATCAGCGTGACGCCGGGCACCGCATGGCGCAGGCGAGCGATAAGCGCGTTGACCTTGCCACCCGGCAACTGACCGCCCTCGCCCGGCTTGGCGCCTTGGGCCACCTTGATCTGCAGCACTTCGGCATTGACCAGATAAGCCGGCGTGACCCCAAAGCGGCCCGAGGCAATCTGCTTGATCTTGGAGCTGCGAATGGTGCCGTAACGTGCGGGGTCTTCGCCGCCTTCGCCGGAGTTGGAGCGTCCGCCGGCTTCGTTCATGGCCTGGGCCAGGGCTTCGTGGGCTTCTGGTGAGAGTGCGCCCAGGGACATGCCCGCGCTATCAAAACGTGGCAGCAGCGCATCAACCGGCTCAACGTCATCCAGCGGAATTGGCGTTTCAGCGGCTTTAAGCGTGAGCAGATCACGAATGGTCGCGACAGGACGCTCGTTCACCAGCTGCGCGAATTTTTTCCACTTGGCGTAACTGCCTTCCTGAACGGCTGCCTGCAGCGACTTTACTACATCAGGGTTGTACGCATGGTACTCATGACCATGCACATACTTGAACATACCGCCCTGGGAGATACCTTTACGGGTAATCCAGGCGTCCTTGGCCAACAGCTCTTGCTGCATCTGTAGTTCAGCGAAGCCTGCGCCCTGTATACGCGAGGCCATACCCACAAAGCAGGTGTTCATCACTTCATCTGAAAGCCCGACGGCTTCAAACAGCATGGAGCCACGGTATGAAGCCAGCGTCGAGATACCCATTTTGGAGAGTATCTTGAACAGCCCTTTCTGCAGGCCTTTGCGATAGTTCTCCCGGCCGTCGGCCGGATTACCGGAAAGCTCGCCGGTGCGGTGCATATCGGCCATAACCTGATAGGCAAGCCATGGGTACACGGCGGTGGCACCAATCCCAAACAGCACGGCCATTTGGTGCGCATCACGGGCGTAGCCGGTTTCAACGATAATATTGGCATTAGGACGCAACGCCAGACGACCCAGATGCGTGTGCACCGCGCCAACAGCCAGCGGTGCCTGAATGGGAATCAGCCCCTTGGGCAGGTCCGCATCGGTAAGCACCAGCAGTACTTTACCCGCTTTTACCTGGGCTTCGGCTTCCTGGCAAAGCGCATTGACCGCCTGCTGCAAGCTTTGCTGCTCGGGATCGTAACCCATGGACAGCGTATAGCTTGCAAACGCCGGGTCGTCCTGGTCGATCAGCGCGGTAAATTTACGCGGTGAAAGCACCGGCGTAGTAAGAATCAGGCGATGGGCGTGCTCGGGCGTTGCCTTAAAGACATTGAGCTCCGCGCCACAGCAGGTTTCCAGCGACATCACGATCGCTTCGCGCAGCGGGTCAATCGGCGGATTGGTTACCTGAGCAAACTTCTGACGGAAGAAGTCGGTCAAAAGGCGCGGGCGGCTTGAAAGTACCGCCATGGGCGTATCGTCACCCATCGACCCTACGGCTTCCTGGCCGCTTTCCGCCAGCGGGCGCAGCACCTGGTCGCGCTCTTCAAAGCTGACCTGGAACATTTTCTGCTGCACATTCAGCGCATCGGCTTCCATGGACTGGAAACTTGCAAGTTCGGTGAGTGCCGACTCAAGGTAGTTGGCTTCCTGCTTGAGCCAACGCTTGTAGGGGTAGGCCGATTTCAGGCGGTCATCGATATCCTGGGTATGCAGCACTTCGCCGGTCTGGGTATCGACAGCGAGCATTTGCCCCGGACCCACGCGCCCTTTAGCGACGACGTCTTCAGGCTTGTAGCCATAGGTGCCGACTTCCGACGCCAGGGTGATATAGCCGTTTTTAGTGATTACCCAGCGCGCCGGGCGCAGGCCGTTGCGGTCCAGCATGCACACCGCCTGGCGGCCATCGGTCATTACCACGCCTGCAGGGCCATCCCACGGCTCCATATGCATGGAGTTGTATTCGTAAAAGGCGCGCAGCTCCGCGTCCATGGTTTCAACGTTTTGCCAGGCCGGCGGCACCATCATACGCACGGCACGATGCAGCTCCATACCGCCGGTCAGCAGCACTTCGAGCATGTTATCCATGCTGGAGGAGTCGGAACCGGTGGTATTGACGACTTCATCGAGCTTATCGATATCGGGCAAATACTCGCTCACGAAGTTAGCCTTGCGCGAGTTAGCCCACCCGCGGTTAGCCTCAATGGTATTGATTTCACCATTGTGAGCCAATAAGCGGAACGGCTGCGCCAGCGGCCAGCGCGGTGCGGTATTGGTCGAGAAGCGCTGGTGGAACACGCAGATAGCAGTTTCCAGACGCGGGTCGTTCAAGTCCT
The DNA here is from genome assembly GCF_052353045.1 of Halomonas sp. AOP7-B1-5. NCBI lineage: Bacteria > Pseudomonadati > Pseudomonadota > Gammaproteobacteria > Oceanospirillales > Halomonadaceae > Halomonas > Halomonas sp. AOP7-B1-5. The sequence goes on from NZ_JBQTDC010000008.1 coordinate 83,863, forward strand.
TATAGAATGCCGGCAGATCTTCCGGCATTACCAGTCCCTTATAAGACACCACTTCCGCCGAGAGCGACGCCACATAGAAATCTTCATCGCCGCGCAACGCCTGCTCGGCGTAACGACGGGCCATGAAGAGGTCCACGGTGAACTGCTCGCTCTTGCCTGGCTCGACAAAAACCTGCTCAATACGCGGTAGGCAGTCCAGCGCCATCGGGCCGCATACGCTTGAATCGGTAGGCACCACACGCCAGCCCGCCACCTGAAGGCCACGTGCGCTCAGCTCGCGCTCGACAGTGTCACGCGCTTCAGTTGCCTGAGCATCATCGCTAGGCAGAAATACAACGCCTACCGCGAACTGCTCATTAAGCGCCACGCCCAAGGCTTCTTGGGCGGCTTCACGCATAAACTGGGTCGGCATTTTGAGCAATAGACCACAGCCGTCGCCGGTTTTACCGTCAGCAGCGATACCGCCCCGGTGTGTCATGCACGTGAGCGATTCGATCGCCGTTTTCAGCAAGTCGTGACTGGCCTGCCCTTCCATATGCGCAATAAGGCCAAAGCCGCAGTTATCGCGAAACTCGCCAGGCTGGTGGAGACCTCTATTCATGGGCGTGCCTCTAGTCAAGGTATTTTATTAGCAGCGTTCTTATGGTTTAATGGCAGGTTTTTCTTTTTTTATGAAGCTTTTTAACCGCCTAGAACAGGGCGCCCGCCCGATCCGCTGCTGCAAGAAAATGGTCGCTCAGCATAGCGATTCGCCCCCTTCCTGCGCAATCACTGCAAAACGACAATTAACAGAAAGTCTTTTCAAATCCTACAGTTGCAACCCAGTTAACAGGAAAAAAGATATACACTTCAAGCACTTGCAAAGCCATATAACGTTATTTCAACGAAAAACCACAAGAATTAAACTTTAGTCTAACGAGCACTAAAAACACCATGCCGATAGCGCATAAGCCATGCGAATTGCATTATACATGTGTGCATTGCAGTATCGTTGAGCCATAAAAAAACCCACCGTGAAGGTGGGCTTATTGAACACACAACGCTTTTACAGTCGAGTTACAGACGCGGGTAGCTATCCAGCAAAGCGCGCAAGACCTCCTCCGAGGTCGTGTCATCAATACACGCATTGCCGATAGCATGTAACAGTACCAGCCGCAGCTTGGCGTCCACGTTTTTCTTATCCAGACGCATGCGGGTTAAAAAGTCATCGCTTTGCATATCAGTTGGCGCCGCCAGCGGCAGCCCGGCACTCTCAATCACCGCCTGGGCACGCGTTAAATCAGCGCCACTGATAAAGCCCAGCTGCTGGGAGAGCGTGGCAGCCAACGCCATGCCTGCCCCAACCGCCTCGCCGTGCAGCCAGTTGCCGTAACCTTGATGGGCCTCAATCGCATGGCCAAACGTATGCCCAAGGTTAAGATGCGCCCGAACGCCCTGCTCGGTTTCGTCATCCGCCACGATGTCGGCTTTTATCTGACAGCTGCGCGCAATGGCTTCGATGATCGCCTCTGGGCTGATGTGGCGTAGCGCGGCCATATTGTCTTCAAGCCAGCTGAGAAACGGCTCATCACGAATCAGCCCATACTTAATGACTTCGGCAAGCCCAGCAGAAAGCTCACGCGCAGGCAGGCTCGCAAGCGTTGCGATATCAATCAGCACTGCTTTAGGCTGCCAGAAAGCGCCAATCATGTTCTTGCCGAGCGGATGATTAACGCCGGTTTTGCCGCCTACCGAAGAGTCCACCTGGGAAAGCAGCGTGGTAGGCACCTGGATAAAGGCAACGCCGCGCTGATAAGACGCCGCGGCATAGCCCACCATATCGCCAATCACCCCGCCACCCAACGCGACCAGCGTGCAGCGACGATTGAAGCCGGCTTCAAGAAGCGCATCCCAAATGCGGCTAACCTGCTCAATGGTCTTGTACTGTTCGCCGTCAGGCAGGATGACCGTGCGCACGTCCACATCGCTGGGTAGATGTGCGCAGAGCGCTTCCAGGTAAAGCGGTGCAACCGTTTCATTGGTTACCACCATTACCTGCTTGCCCGCCAGATAAGGCGTTAGCGCCTGGGGATCATCTAATAAGCCAGAACCAATATGGATCGGATAGCTGCGATCACCCAACGCAACATTTAACGTACGCTGGGCAGTGGCGGGCTGAGTCATGGGGATACCTTTGAGTTAAGCGTGACGGCGTGCTCTAGCGGGTCGGTCAAACGGTGTACCCGGCGCAGGATTTCATTGACCACGGCACGCGGGCTGCGCCGATCAGTGCGCACGGTAATATCCGAGGTAGCACGGTAAAGAGGGTCGCGGGTGGCAAACATATCGTTGAGCACCTGCTCTCGGTTAGCGCACTGGAGAAGCGGGCGATTGCGATCTTTCGCGGTGCGTTTAAGCTGCTGGTCGACCGTGGTCATCAGGTAAACCACCGTACCCCGCTCACGCAGTACGCGCCGATTATCTTCGCGAAGCACGGCGCCGCCTCCGGTGGCCACCACTACGCTAGAAAGCTGGGTCAGCTCATCGATCATCTGCATTTCACGCAGCCGAAAGCCTGGCTCACCCTCCACATCAAAAATCCATGGGATATCGGCACCGCAGCGATCTTGTATGGCGTGGTCGCTATCATAGAAGGTACGCGATAGCTCTGCCGCCAACAGGCGACCTATCGTGCTTTTACCAGCCCCCATGGGGCCGATCAGAAAAAGGTTGGGTAAATCCTGCATCAGCGAACCGCCAAGCCATCGTCAAGTAATCGTGGAGTAATAAAGACTAACAACTCTACCTTCTCATTGCTCTCTGCGGTATAGCGAAACAGCCGTCCGAGCCAAGGAATATCTCCTAAAAGCGGAGTTTTTGCCATTTGGCTCAGCTGTTCAGTGGTTAGAATCCCACCCAACACCACCGTTTGGCCATTATCCACCAGTACCTGGGTTTCAATCTGATTGGTATCAATAGGCGGTTCACCGCCAAAACCCGACTCCCTGAAACTATCATTTTTTATCACCAGATCCATGATAATACGATTATCCGGGGTAATTTGCGGCGTTACCTCAAGCGACAGTTCCGCCTCTTTAAACTGGGTATCCGGATTGCCCTGCACGTCCACACTCTGAAACGCCCGCTCTTCACCCTGGCGAATAATCGCCGTACGCTGGTTCGCGGTGATTACCCGGGGCTGCGAAATAGTCTGGCTTTTACCTTCGCTTTCCAGCGCGCGAAGCTCCAGGTCGAGTAGAATATCGCCGGACAAGTAGCCAAAGCTAAACCCGGTCCCGGCCCCTGACGGCGCACCTAAATCTACCGCCAAACCACCGCGTGCCCGGTTCAAGCCGCGCGGGTTGATATTGCGCGGCCCTTGAGTACCGTCGGGCAGATCCTTAAAACCGCGCGTACTGGAGGCTCCCCAGTTAACCCCCAGCTCGCGGGAGGCGGTGTCCCGGGCTATCACAATGCGCGCCTCAATCTGTACCTGACGTACCGGCACATCAAAACGCGCCAGCGTGCGCCTAATGCTACGCACTTGTTCGGCCGTATCCCGCACTATCAGCGCATTGGTTCGGGAATCAACGCTCACCCGCCCACGTTCACTCAAAACCCCCAGGCCATCGTCTCCGCGCAACAATTGGGCCAGGTCTTCAGCGCGGGCATACTTTATTTCAATAAACTCGTTCACGATCGGCGACAACGTTTCGTGATGGCTACGCGCCGCTATTTCCTGGCTTTCAAGTTCGGCAAGCTCGCCCATTGGGGCGATCAGTATCACATTGCCATGCTCACGACTTGAAAGCCCCCGGCTGTGTAAAATCGACGCCAGCGCTTGATCCCAGGGCACCTGATTCAGGCTCAGCGTGATACGCCCGGTCACGCTCTCACTAGCGATAAGATTAAGCCCGCTGAACTCAGCAAGCGTTGTTAGTACGGCGCGAATATCCATGTCCTGAACATTTAAACTCAGCCGCTCGCCTGTAAAATGCTCTTGCTGAGCCTCACTAACAGGCGGACTTTCTTGAGCAACGAAGGCACGAGTAGCCGCAGGTTCCACCAGAGAAACTCTCAGCCGATCCCTCATCACCTGCGAAGTCTGAATCATCGGCTGGGTTAAACCGACTACCAGCCGGGTACGGCCGTTACCCTCGGCTACATTAATGTGCTCAATCCCCGGCTGATTTACCTCGATATGACGGCGCCCCAGTCCATTTTGCGTAGCGATTAGGTCTAGCGTCAGACGTGGGGGGTTATCCAGACGGTAACTCTGCAATCCAGCCACTCCACCGCTGAAATGCAGATCCATCTCCAGCGCGCCGTGCTCTCCCTGATGCACATCTATATCCGTCAACTCCGATGCCAGAACCTGACAAGGCATGAAAGCGAGCAGTATTAGCAGCGTGCGGCGAATAACAATGGCCATGGCGTACTCCGGCAAGAGGTTAAGGCGATGTCTTCAGGGCAAGTGAGGTCTGATGCTCCTGCCATCCCTGCGGCGTTGCGATACGTTCGGTAATACGAATGTCTTGCTCGGTAATATGGGTAATACGCCCATACTCTTCGCCTATAAAAGCCCCCACTTGGGCACTGATGACGGTTTCTCCAGGGGTTTCAATCAGAGCAGTTCGCCGCCCTTGCATGGTAAGCGTGCCTACCAGGCGCAGCGCAGAAAGCGGATAGTATTCAAGAGGCTCTAATGGGCGCTGCGGGTCTGGCGCCTGCGTACCGCTTTGAACAAGCGCTTGTTCGGGGACACGGGCAGATGCTTGGAAGGGACTACGACGCTCAGCGAAGTGATAACCCGGCACTGAAGGCACGCTGAATGGCTCATGACTTTCAACAGATTGGGGATTAGGGGACAGACGCAGCGCCTCAAGCGTTGCGTCTAGCTGATCAAGCTCAGGCCCATGACACCCTGTAAGCCACAGGGCGGCGAGCAGGCTGGCCAGCCACTTCATGGGGCTGTTACTCCGCTATTCAGCTCTTCTTGACGCGAATCTTCGCTCGCAGCGCTGCTGTACGCCTTGGCGACCAGACTCAAGGTTAATCCATCACTAGGGCCTTCAGCTGGCGCCAGAGTGATAGTGTGCTGTGTGACAAGACGAGGCAATGAACTGATATCATTAATAAACTGCGCCAACTGGTGGTAGCTGCCCAGCACCCTGATATCGAGTGGATGCTCGCTATAAAAGTGATGGATGACGGTGGGCCGTAAATGGATAGCTTCAATGGTCAGCTGGTTCTGTTCAGCGGCGCTACTAATACTGTCCAGCAGCGACGGGATCTCGGCGCGGGTGGTCCACATGCCGTGGATGCTCACCATCTGCGCGGCCAGGTCCGTCAGTTGGCTACGCACGTTGTTGAGCAACCCGGCAGCATGAACGCTGCTGCGGTAGTTATTTAATAGCCTTACTTCCTGACGCTGCGCACTGATCAATGCCGAGCGGTAATCGCTAACCCACCACACGCTGCTGACTGCCAGCGCCGCTACCAACACCAGTACGCCACACAGCACTTTCACAAGCCACGGCCAGGTTCCCGCATCGCGCAGATCAAGCGCTTGCCAGTCAAGCGCACGCAGCCGCTGCCACTCACCTTGCCATTCACTCGGCCACCGCTGGCGACTAAACTTCATGGCGAGCCACCTCCATCAACCGATGCTGAGCGTTGGCCGGTTTGCGTCACTTCAAAGTGAAAAACACTTCCGCCATCCTGACCACTGCTTACTTCAGATAGTAGAGGAACACCCAGGCCCGGCATCTCAGCAAGGCGGCGCAGCTGCTCCGACACCTGACGCTCATTGTCCGCCACCGCCGACACGCTTATCTGATGCGCTTGCCGTTCAAGGCGCCGATAAGTCACGCCCTCGGTAAGGCTTGAAGCAAGCGCATTAAATAGCTGGGGCGTTTGGACGCGTTCATCAAACAGGCGCTGAAACTGAGTTAACTGCTGGCTTAACTGCTCTACCTTCTGAACGTAACGCTCCGCCTCGGCAATTTCATGGTCAAAGCGTTCTATATGGGTCGCAATATGCGCATTACGCTGCTCCTGAATAGCAAGCGCTCGCTGATAGACATGGGCGACCACACCACCCAGAGCAATACCGATGATGAGCAACAACAGCATAACGGCGTAAAAACGGCGCGTGTGTTTTTCGCGGCGTGCTTCGCGCCACGCCAGCAGGTTGATATCGATAGTCACGCCCTCACCCGCATGGCAAGACCACTAGCGGTAAGCAGCGCCGGCAAATCTCGGGCTAGCGCCTGGCGATCCAGACGTTTGTTGATCTGCATATGCTGAAGCGGATTGGCCAGCGTCACCGTCATGCCGGTGGCCTTCGCCAGATAGGCGGCCAGCCCAGGAATAGCGCTGAAGCGTCCGGTTAATACCAGGTGCGTCACCTTCGACTGCCAGTCGCTTACATAATAAAGCTGCAGGGCGCGAGCGATGTGCCGGGCCAGCGTATCTCCAAAAGAGCTGAGTATCGCTTTTGGAACGTCATCAGGCAGGTCATCGTGCGCGTTAGTTTGAGTGCGCGAGTAGACGATGCGGCCCTCGTGAATAACATGTAGCGCGCTTTTATGCGGGCCTATATCCACAAGACCGACGCCTGCGGCAATGTCCACAGGTAACGAGGCGCGCATGGCGGCAAATCCACGCTCAATGGCAAAGGTGTCGACATCAACCGCCACCGGCTCAAGGCCTGCACGCTCGAGCGTTTCGGTCATCTGCCAAATATCCTGCTGGCGGCAGGCTACGAGCAGGACCTGCTGTAAATGTGGGGCCAACGGTACAGCGCCCAAGCAGGTGAAATCAAAAGCCACCTCATTGAACGGAAAAGGGATATGCTGGTCTGAGTCGACCACAATGCGCTCCTCGATCTCCTGCTCGTTCAAAGCCCGAGGGAAGGTGAGCACTTTGGTAATAGCAGCGCTGGCCGGTATCGCCACAATGGCTTTGCGGGTGGTGGGCTTAGCCTGGTGAATCGCGTGGTTTAAGCTATTCGAGACATCGTTTATATTATTAATACGCTGTTCGTCCACCGCGCCCTCCGGCAGCAGGTGAATCGCAAAGCTTTCTACCTGGTAGGTATCAGGCCTCTTTTTAAGTTCCAGCAGCTTGACGGATCTTGAAGTAATATCGATACCGATCAACTCTTTACTGGCTTTCAATAAGCGCATTGTCGGTTTGGCCCTGCCTTGTGATATGCCTGCTGTGCGGCGATAAAACACATTAGTTAAATAGTCCGCAGTTAAATTTACGGCATATCAACACTGGTGGCGGCTGCCTCGCCTTCCTATAATGGCAGCCAATTGCGTGATACGGCCGTTTAGATGCCGATCCTATTCTCCTTTTCATGGGTGCCCTCTGTTCATGACGTTTTTGCGAACCCTCATTCTGTCGCTGTTCTTTCTTATCGTGTCGTTAGTAGGGGCCACCGCGCTCGCCGTGGTGGGCGCTGCTATCTATTTCTCTCCCGGCCTGCCTGATGTGCGCCAGCTACAAAACTTTGAGCTGCATTCACCGCTACGCATTTTCACCAATGACGGCAAGCTAATTGGTGAATTTGGTGAGGAGCGCCGGGTCGTTGTGGATTTTGATGAAATTCCCCAGGACATGGTGAACGCCTTGATAGCCGCCGAGGACACCAACTACTTTGATCACGCGGGTGTTGACCCCCGCGGGCTTGCCAGGGCGGCGGTAGAGCTTGCCCAGAGCGGCGGTGCCATACAGTCAGGCGGCTCGACCATCACTATGCAGGTGGCGCGTAACTACATGCTTACGCTGGACCAGACGTTTACCCGTAAAATCCGCGAGATCCTGCTTGCCTTGCAGATGGAAAAAGTGTTGAGCAAGCAGGAAATCTTCGAACTTTACGTTAACAAAATTTTCTTAGGAAATCGAGCATACGGCATTGCAGCAGCCGCCGATACTTATTACGACAAACCGCTTTCCGAGCTTACCCTGGCTGAAACCGCGATGATTGCGGGTCTGCCCAAAGCGCCTTCCGCATTTAACCCGCTGGCCAATTCCGAGCGTTCGCTGATTCGCCGCAACTGGATTCTGTTCCGCATGCGCGAACTGGGCTATATCGATGACACCACCTATCAGTCAGCGGTACAGGACCCCGTCACCGCACGCCGTCACTTTACCCAGACCGAAGTAGACGCCTCTTACGTGGCTGAAATGGCACGCCAGTACGCGGTTGAGCGCTTTGGTGATACAGCCTACACCGGCGGTTACCGCATCTATACGACGCTGGATAGCAAGCTACAGCCGTTTGCGCGTGACGCCCTGGCCAATGGCCTGCGTGAGTATGATTTGCGTCACGGCTGGCGCGGTGCCGAGCAACGCGATATCGCCCCGAGCCTGGTCGAAGCGCAGGAACGCACCGCGACACAGGGCCTTGAGGAGGAGCTTTCCGAGTCGCCCGAAATTCGTCAAACCGCCCGCCAAGCCGCCGAACGTAGTCAAACGGAAATCACTGGCGTTGAAGGCGACGTTAGTAACTGGCTGCAAGTATTGGAGCGTACACCTAACTATGGCCTGCTGAAGCCAGCGATTGTGGTCAAAAGCAGTGGCCGTGAAATGCAGGTATTGGCTCGCGGCGGTGAGCTGCATACCATTAACTGGGAGGGTTTAAGCTGGGCACGCGCCTATCAAAGCCCGCGTAGCCGCGGCGCTGAGCCTAGCTCTGCCGACCAAATTGCCGTACGTGGTGACCTGGTGCGTATTTTAGAAACCCAGGACGGCACGGTACGCCTTTCACAGCGGCCAGATGCAGAAGGCTCAATCGTTGCCCAAGACCCGCGTACCGGCGCTATTCTGGCCTTGCAGGGCGGGTTTGATTTCAATGCCAGCAAGTTCAACCGTGCGGTTCAGGCCCAGCGCCAATCAGGCTCCATCTTCAAGCCGTTTATTTATCTGGCGGCGCTGCAAGATGGTGAAATGAACGCAGCAAGCGTGGTCAACGACGCACCGGTCGTGCTCGATGATGGCAGCAACTCACTATGGCGCCCGGTCAACTCCAGCCGTGATTTCCAAGGACCGATGCGTTTACGCCCGGCACTGGCTCGCTCGCGCAATCTAGTCACCATTCGCGTTTTACAAACCATGGGGCTGGATCATACGATCGAATTCCTGAAAGGCTTTGGCTTCTCTCAGGATCGCCTACCGCACGGCCTTTCTCTGGCCCTGGGCAGCGCAAGCCTGACGCCTATGGAAATGACCAACGCCTACTCCGTGCTTGCCAACGGTGGCTTCCAGGTAGCTCCCTGGTTTATCGAACGCGTTACTCGCAATGACGATCACGAGCTTATTGATGAAGCCACCCCCCAGGTTGCCTGCCCCAGCTGTGCAGAAGGTCAGGAAACCGTCGAGATCGATGGGCGTGAATATCCGGTTGCCAAGCGCGTTGCCGATGCGGCGGCCACCTATATTCTGCGCGATATGCTGCGTGATGTTATTACCTCGGGCACCGGTCGCGGCGCGTTAAGCCTCAACCGTGACGATATCGTGGGTAAGACGGGTACCACCAATAGCCAGCGTGATGCCTGGTTTGCCGGTTTTAACAGCAATTTGGTGACCACCGTGTGGGTAGGTAAAGACAGCAACGAAACCATTGCGGAATATGGGGCAAATGCAGCGCTACCTATCTGGAAAGACTTTATGGGTAAAGCGCTGGAAGGCACACCGTCGGCGATACCGGAACGCCCGTCTACTGTTGTAACTGCTCGGATAGATCCTAACTCTGGTCGTCGTTTACATGAAGGCCAGCCGGGAGGTATTAGTGAGTTCTTCCACCAAGATCACTTGCCCGACTACCAGCCACGTGGCATCAGCCGTGAGCTAGAGGAAGCCAGCGGCTCACAAGGCTCTGGCACCGCGGAATCGATCTTCTAAGTAACAACTAGCGCTAGCAGCTAGCTCAAGAAACGCAAAAGCCCGGAAACCTAATGGTCTCCGGGCTTTTTTATACGCCTGTCTTACTGACAGATGCCTATTTGCAAGCTTTAAGCTGCAGCTATAGGCGCTTCATGCTTGCTGGCTCTCCAATTAAGGCCAATGGCGATCACCATGACCACAACACCGGCCACCTCGGTCAGCAGGCTTGGGTAGAACACGCCAAAGATCGCGGCGCTGATCGCCAGGCGCGGCAGCCATGACATGCGGGTAAACAGATACCCTTCCAGCGCCGCCGCAAAGGCGCATAGCGCCAGAATAGCAATCACCGCGTTCCACACCACGACCAATACTGGCCCGCCGATAATAATTTCAGGGTTAAACACCATAAACAGCGGAATCAGATAAAGCCCTTTAGCGAATTTCCAGGCCTGAAAACCGGTCTCCATGGGTTTACTGCCCGCGATGGCCGCCCCGGCAAACCCTGCCAGGGCAATGGGCGGCGTCACGTTAGAGTCCTGGGAGTACCAGAACACCACCAGGTGTGCAATCAGTAGCGGCACGCCAAACTCAGAGGTCAGCGCGGGTCCAACTAGCACAATCAGCACGATATAGCTGGCGGTTACCGGAAGTCCCATCCCCAGTATCAGGCTCGCCAACAGCACCATGACCAGCGCCAGCACCAGGTTACCGCCCGAGAATGCCAGCATCATAGAGGAGAATTTGAGCCCCAGGCCCGTCAAACCCACAACGCCGACGATAATACCCGCCACTGCGCAGGCCATGGAAACCGCCACGGCATTACGGGCGCCCAGTTCAAGCCCTTCCACCAGTTTGGTTAACCCGGCCCAGATAACGCCCTTGGTCCGGCTAAGCGTCACCGGCTGGCCCTGCCCTGGGGCTACGAAAAAGTACCATAGCGCATAGCGTATGACGGCCACGGCTACCATGGTAATGACCGCGTAATAACCTACCCGCATGGGCGACAGGTTCATCACCAGAAGCCACACCAATACCGCCAGCGGTAGGAGGAAATGCCAGCCCTCTTTCATCACCTGGCGCATTTGCGGCAGCTCGCTTTTGGGCATGCCCTGCATACCCTGTTTAAGGGCAATAATGTGTACAAACAGGTAAACCGTCGCGAAGTACATAATCGCTGGCAGAATACTGATCTTGACGATATCCAGGTACGGCGTATTGGTATATTCGGCAATCAAAAAGGCGCCTGCGCCCATCAATGGCGGCATGATTTGCCCACCGGTTGAGGCGGCTGCCTCGATACCGCCCGCCTGCTTGGGCTTATAGCCCAGTTTTTTCATCAGCGGGATAGTAAAGGCGCCGGTCGTTACCACGTTGGCAATCGCGCTACCTGAGATAGACCCCATACCCGCCGAGGCAAGCACAGCGGCTTTGGCCGGCCCACCACGCTGACGGCCCGTCGCGGCGTAGGCCATATCGATAAAGAACTTGCCCGCCCCGGTACTTTCCAGAAAGGCGCCAAACAACACAAAGATAAAGATGTAGGTAGCCGCCACGCCCAGCGGCAGGCCGAAGATACCTTCCTGCCCCAGATAGAGCTGCCCGGCGACCCGGTCGAGCGTATAGCCACGGTGATTCAAGATGCCAGGCAGCCACTCGCCAAGCCAAGGCAGCTCACCGCGCGGACCGGCAAACGCATACACGATGGCTAACACACCGATAATCGTCATGCCAAAGCCCACCGCGCGACGGCTGGCTTCCAGTACCGTGACCGTAGCGATACAGGCGACCAGAATATCGGTCTCGCTCCAGAAACCAGCGCGATTAATAATCTCGTCTAAAAAGAACACCAAATAGCCGCCGGTAATCAACGCACCAGCAAAAAATATGAGATCAATTCCCCAGCCAATCACACCGCGTTTACGCTTGGGCCCAAACGCTGGGAACATTAAAAACGCCAGCAGCATGATTAGCGCAAGGTGAATACCGCGTTGATAAAATAGTCCCAACGGCTGAATGCCGGCGGAGTAGAGTTGGAACAGGGAAAGTCCTACCGCCACGATGGTGATAAGCCACAGCACCACGCGCGGTTGAATCGCATTACCGCCTGGCATTAATACCGGCGGTGGATTGGATTCGCTCATGAAGTCCTCGGAAAATGTTGTCTAGCTTGTTTGTACTGACCAGTGTTTTGGTTGCTTAAGCTCTAGCGGCTTAGTGTGTAGTGCTGCAGTTTTTATTATCTGCGGGTTTATTTACAGCATATTTATTAAGCTTTGCGTATTTAGCGCGGCGAACTGTTAGCCCGTGGCGCATTGCTTGTGAGCTGGATCGTTACCCGCTGGCCGGCTGCCTGCTCGCTTAAACTAATGGCTGGGTGTTCGCCGTCAGGCCACACCACCTGATGATTGACCGCTTTCGAGCCGACCCGGAGAACGTAGCGGTTATTGGCAACCGGCTCATCAATCGCGTTGATCCAATATCCACCGTGACCATCGGACACCTGTTCACCACGTCCAAATATATGTCCTAGCCCTGCGGCAAAATCTGGCTGGTGGGAGCGTTCTAACTGCATCACGCCTGCCACATTACGGTAGCAATCCAGCACCGTGAACTTCTCAACGGAATGATTCCATTGAATACACCAGCGTGCCCCGGCGGGCACCACTTCGTCCACTAACGCTTTACCCTGCTCAGTCACCACTGCTAACCGCGTAGACGCAGTCGCCGGAGCGGGGGAAGCCCCTGCTCCGGCGAACGGTAAGCATATGAACAAGAGCGCCATCAGTCGTCGTTGTTGCCACTGCATGGCGAAATGCCCTTTATTAGCTATTTGCAAAACAGCCGCTTAATAAAAGCAGCTGTATAGGCCATCCGTTAAGGACGAAGACGGTCCGGAATTTCGACATCCATTTCCTCAAAATAACGAATAGCGCCCGGGTGCAGCGGTACTGGCGTTGATTTCATAGTGAATTCAACCGTGGTGTCATTAGCGGCCGGGTGTACCGCAATCAGCTCATCGGTGTTTTCAAACAACAGCTGGGTCAATTGGTACGCAAGCTCCTCATCCATATCGGCGTTAACCACCAATACGTTGGGGATACCAATAGTCTCAACCGCTTCATCCATGCCGTCGTACATACCGGCGGCCAGTTCGTAAGGTGCGAAAACCGCTTCTTCTTCCTGAGCATTGGCGATTTCTTCATCCGACAAACCAATCAGGCGGATATCGCGCGTGGCTGCCAGGTTAAGAATCGAGCTAGTCGGCGGGCCAACGCTCCAGAAACCGGCATCGATATCGCCGTCGCGAATAGCATCGGCGGTTTCGTTGAAGTTAAGGCGCTGGGGGGTAAAGTCTTCGTAGCTAATACCGTTGGCTTCAAGCACTGCGCGGGCATTAAGTTCCGTACCGCTTCCCGGTGCACCAACAGATACACGTTTACCGGCAAGATCGGCAATCGACTCAATATCCGATTCGGCAAGGGTTACCAGCTGGACAGCATTGGGATATACCGAGGCCAGCGCACGGGTATTTTCAATCTGGCGGCCTTCAAAATCACCGGTACCGGTATACGCTTGATACACGGTGTCGGCCAGGGCCAAGGCAAGGTCGGCGTCGCCACGCATGATCAAACCCATATTTTCAACCGAGGCGCCGGTAACTTCAGCGGTCGCCTGGGCACCTTCGATACGGTTATTAATCATTTCCGCAAGGCCGCCACCGATGGGGTAATAAACGCCACCCGTACCGCCCGTTGCAATTGAAAGTTGTTGAGCACTGGCCGGTAAAGCGACGGCTAACATGGATGCTGCGGCTGCATATTTTAATGTTTTCATGCGTATTGCCTCCGTCCTGCTTGGACTTATAGGTATGGTTTGACGATAGGGAGGTATGAAGCTCCGCCCCTGTTCCATCAGAAGCGATAGAGTGACGTTAGCACGGCTCGTGCGTTGATGTTAATGGGACAATAGTGCGACGACCTGCTGAGTAATATGCGCACCAATGGGTAGCGCCGAGGTGGCCGCCGGTGAGGGTGCGTTGCCGACGTTCACCGTTCGGCGTGTATTCACGAACACAAAGTCATCCACAAGTTTGCCCGCTTTAGAAACCGCCTGTGCGCGAACGCCCGCCGGATAAGGCTTGAGATCCTCAATCGTTAATTGCGGGCAGTATTTGCGTACAAGTTCCAGGTAACCGCGCTTGTAAAACGAGTTTTTCATTTCTCCAAGCCCTGGCTTCAGGTGTCTGCCCAACACTTTTAAAATTCCCGGGTGGGTGAACATCTGCCCCATATCACGCAGCGACATATCCTGCTTGCGGTAACCTTCGCGCTTAAGTGCCAGCACGGCATTGGGGCCCACCGTTACGCTGCCATCAATCATACGGGTCAGGTGTACACCCAGAAAGGGCATGGCCGGGTCAGGAATGGGGTAAATCAGATGGTTGACGATGTGATTATGCTTCTCGGGCAGCAGATAGTATTCGCCTCGGAACGGGCAGATGGTAAAGCCAGGATCCTGGCCCAGCATGCGAATCACCCGGTCGGCCATTAACCCGGCACAGGTCACCAGATAACGGCTTGAGAAGGTATCGTTAGTGGTGGTCACCACCACCTCAGTACGTCGCTCTTCCAGCCCCTTAACCTCAACGCCATACTGGATTTTACCCCCCAGGCGCTCGAACTCCGCCGCCATGGCACGGGTAACCTGGGCGTAGTTGACGATGCCGCTTGAAGGCACAAAAATCCCCGCCTCCCCGCGGATATTCGGCTCGCGCTCCTTGAGTGCTTCAGCGCTTAGCCACTCGCGCTCAAGCCCATTGGCCGCCGTGCGCTCCCAAAGCGCCTGCATACGCTGGGTTTCTAGCGCGTTGGTGGCCACCAAAAGCTTGCCACAGATGGAGTAATCCACTCCGTGCTGATCACAAAACTCGCGGGTAGCGCGGTTTCCTTCAAGACAGAACTTGGCTTTTAAGCTTCCCGGCGTGTAATACACCCCGGCATGAATGACGCCGCTGTTATGGCCGGTTTGATGCTGCGCGGGGCCACTCTCTTTTTCCAGCACAAGCAGGCGCTTGTCGGGGTACGTCTGCTGCAGCTGCATGGCGGTCGACATGCCCAGAATTCCCCCGCCAATAATGATGAAATCCCACATTAATAACGCTTCCTGTGCCAAATTGTTAAAATTTATTGATAATAGCCGTTATTCTTCTACTTTCACTTATTTGCTACAAGATCACCAGGGAGTCGCGTCGTTATGGAAACTGTTATGGCGATTGCCATGGTGATTGATAGGGAGGTTGCCATGGAGCCAGATGCGCCGCGTCAGAACTTAGCGATTAGCGCTTATAGCACGCTCAAGCACGATATTATCCGTGGCCGCTACGCGCCTAAAGAAAAGCTATTAATGAGCCGTCTGAAAGAGTGCTACGGGGTTAGCACAGGGCCGCTGCGCGAAGCCCTTTCCCAACTGGTCGCCGACCGGCTGGTGGTGGCGATTAGCCAGCGCGGTTACCGCGTAGCTCCGATGTCTCTTGCCGAACTCAACGATATTTACGACGCCCGTGCCCAGCTGGAAGGCCTGATTCTACGCCTTGCCATTGAGCGGGGTGACGACGACTGGGAAGCGTCGGTGCTGGCCACAGCCCACCGGCTTGCCAAAGTGACCGATATAAGCTCCCCCGATGAGCTGCTGGATGGCTGGGACCTGCGCCATAAAGCTTTTCATACCGCCATCGCGAGCGGCTGCAACTCCCCTCACCTGCTGCAGATGCGCAATACGCTGTTTGATCAAGTTGAGCGCTATCGCCACTTGTGGCTCCAGGAAACCGTCATGTCGCCAGCCGCGCTTGAGCAAAAGCGCCAGGAGCACGCCGCGCTGGTCGACGTAATTCTAGCGCGCGATGCTGAAAAGGCCGCGATCTTGATGCGCGACCATCTGATGACGCCCGTTCCCATTATTACCCGAGTACTTCAGAACCGGGGAATCAGCTAAATTCTGCATTTTAAAAAAATGTAGATATTTTTAAATAACGGCGATACATTGAGTTTACTTGCACCGTTTTTAACTACGTAGTAGATCAATTTTTAACTACGTTAGATCAATGGATCGCCGTGGGCGCCTGGGTGTGTCTACGCGAAATGCTTTCCTCAAGAATTCTTCTTAAGAACTAGCCAGGAGCTTCGTAATGACACATTTCAACTGGGATGACCCGCTACTGCTGGAGCACCAGCTCACTGACGAAGAGCGCCAGATTCGCGACGCGGCCCATGACTACTGCCAAGAAAATCTCCAGCCCCGCGTATTGAGTGCCTTCCGCGAGGAGCGCTTTGATCGCGAGATCATGTCTGAGATGGGTGAGCTTGGCCTTTTGGGCGCTACCGTGGCGGAAGAGTACGGTGGTGCGGGCGTCAACCACGTGGCTTACGGCCTGATCGCCCGCGAAGTAGAGCGCGTCGATTCCGGCTACCGCTCGGCCATGAGCGTTCAGTCGTCGCTGGTTATGTACCCCATCGAGACGTACGGCTCTGAAGAACAGAAACAAAAGTACCTGCCCAAACTTGCCAGCGGCGAAATGGTCGGCTGCTTTGGCCTGACCGAGCCAGACCACGGCTCCGACCCCGGCAACATGATTACCCGCGCTGAAAAAGTCGACGGCGGCTACCGACTAACCGGCGCCAAGATGTGGATTACCAATAGCCCGATTGCCGATATCGCCGTGGTATGGGCCAAGTCTGCTGCCCACGACAACCAGATCAAAGGCTTTATCGTAGAGCGCGGCACGGAAGGTTTCTCCACCCCGAAAATTGAAGGCAAGGTGTCGCTACGCGCCTCGATTACCGGTGAAATCGTGCTGGATAGCGCGTTTGTGCCCGAAGAGAACCTGCTGCCTAATGTCAGCGGCTTGAAAGGCCCGTTTGGCTGCCTGAACAAAGCGCGCTACGGCATCGCTTGGGGCGTTATGGGCACGGCTGAATTCTGCTGGCACGCCGCCCGCCAGTACACTCTAGATCGCAAGCAGTTTGGCCGCCCGCTGGCCGCCAACCAGCTGATTCAGAAAAAGCTCGCCGATATGCAAACCGAGATCACCCTGGGTCTCCAGGCTGCACTGCAGGTAGGCCGGTTGATGGACAGCGGCAACTGGGCACCGGAAATGGTCTCGCTGATCAAGCGTAACAACTGTGGCAAGGCACTGGATATTGCACGTATGTCGCGGGATATGCACGGCGGTAACGGCGTGTCCGATGAGTACGGCGTGATTCGGCATATGGTGAATCTGGAGTCGGTAAATACCTACGAAGGTACCCACGATGTTCACGCGCTGATTCTGGGTCGTGCACAGACCGGCATTCAGTCGTTCTTCTAAGCGGCTTTATCCTATAGGCCAAAGGAACCACCATGAGCACTCCTTCCAAACCGCTAGCTGGCATCAAAGTACTCGATATATCACGCGTGCTGGCTGGCCCGTGGTGTGGTCAGATGCTCGCCGACATGGGCGCCGATGTGATCAAGGTCGAGCGCCCTGTCGCCGGTGACGATACGCGCCACTGGGGGCCTCCCTGGCTTAACGGCACAACGGAGTCGGCCTATTATCTGTGCGCCAACCGCGGTAAGCGTTCGATCACCATTGATATGGCCAAGCCGGAAGGCCAGGCGCTTATCAGGCAGTTGGTAAGTCAGTCAGATGTGCTGCTCGAGAACTTTAAAGTCGGTGGGCTGAAGAAGTACGGCCTGGATTACGCAAGTCTGAAAGAGCTGAACCCCAAGCTTGTCTACTGCTCAATCACCGGCTTTGGTCAGGAGAGCCCCTACGCCCACCGCGCTGGTTACGACTTCATGATTCAGGCCATGGGTGGCATCATGAGCCTGACCGGCAAGCCCGACAGCGAGCCCGGCGGTGGCCCGGTAAAAAGCGGCGTGGCGTTTACCGATATTTTCACCGGCCTGTATGCCACCAACGCCGTTTTGTCAGCGCTTTATCAGCGCCGTGACAGCGGTGTGGGTTGCCATATTGATATGGCGTTGATGGATGTTCAGGTAGGCGTGCTGGCCAACCAGGCGCTTAACTACCTAACCTCCGGCAACGTGCCGCAGCGCCTGGGCAATGCCCACCCCAACATTGTGCCCTACCAGGCGTTTGCCACTCGGGATGGCCACATCATTGTCGCGGTGGGTAATGACGAACAGTTCAGACGCTTTTGCGAAGTGCTTGCGTTAGGACAGTTGGCCGCTGATGAGCGGTTTGCCACCAACGGGGCGCGCGTCCATCACCGTGAAAGCCTGGTACCTCTGCTTGAGGCAGCACTGGCTCAGCGCACCATTGATGAGTGGCTCGCGGCTTTTGAGGCAGTAGGCGTACCTTGCGGCCCCATCAATACGCTTGACCGCGTGTTCGATGATCCGCATGTCAAAGCGCGCGGTTTGAAGCAGACGCTACCGCACACTCAGGCAGGCCAGGTAGACCTTGTCGCCAACCCTATTCGCATTAACGGGCATTCGCTAAGCGCTACCACCGCGCCGCCGAGCTTGGGTGAGCATACCGAACACGTATTAAACGATATAGGCATTACGCCAGCCCAACAGCAGGCACTGCGCGAGGCAGGCATTATTTGATTGAGCACTGTCCATTAGCAGGTTTAACGTTTGAAGCGCTCTTAACGGGGCGCTTTTTATTGCCACCTAGTCTTTACCCCATCAATAAAGGCTAGGAAGTCCATCATAAGCCACGCTTATCCGCTACACTATTCACTGTTTTACAACCATGTGTCCGTTTGTAAGCAATGGTTTGCAACAAAGGATTGGGCGGACACAGTAAGCTAGGAGGCTTTATGGGGAACTGTGCACGCATTAACGGCAGCTGCAAACGCTGTGAAGGTGAATTGCCCTTTGCGTTCACCATGGCATTTCAACCTATTGTTAATCTCTCGACTGCCCGAGTAGATGCCTATGAAGCCTTGGTACGCGGGCCCAATGGTGAATCCGCCTGGAGCATTATTTCCCAGGTAACGGACGATCTGCTCTACCAGTTTGATCAAGCCTGCCGCGTCAAAGCCATTGAAATGGCAAGCCACCTTGGCATGCAGACCAATCTGTCGATTAATTTTCTTCCCAACGCGGTTTACGAGCCAACCGCCTGCATTCAGGCAACGCTGGATATCTCGCGACAGGTAGGCTGGCCATCCAAGCGACTTATCTTTGAGATTACTGAAACCGAGCGCGTTATCGATCGTCAGCATTTGCGCAATATCATCGACGCCTATCGCTCAATGGGTTTCAAAACCGCGCTGGATGATTTTGGCAGTGGTTATGCCAACCTGGATATCTTGACCGACCTTACTCCTGATAAGTTAAAAATTGATCGCCAACTAGTCATGAACTGCGATCAAGACCTGCGTCGCCAAGCCATTTTGCAAGCAATTATTACCCTGGCCCAACAGTTGGGCATTGTCGTCATCGCTGAAGGTGTAGAAACCCACGCCGAGGCGCTTTGGCTGGCAAGCAACGGCATCATGCGCCAGCAGGGCTTTTATTATGCCAAACCAGTCGTTAACTCACTGGGGGATGACCTCTCCGTGCGTTTGAGTTCACTACGCGAAGAGGTGCGCTTAGGCCGGGAACAAGGGGGTCTACATGCTTGATATAAATCTTGAGCAAGTCTATCAGCTGTTCACCCGCTCAAAACGCAATACTGAGAATATTATCCAAACCGCCCCGCTAGGCATTTGCGTTACCAGCCCTGATGGCTATTTTGAGATGGTTAACAGCGCTTATTGCCAATTTTATGGCTACACGGAAAGCGAGCTTATAGGCAAGCACTTCACCCAAATGGTCTCCCCTACCTATCGTGATAGATTAGCAGCACTACACGACGAATTTATCCAAGGCGACAGCAACCAGGAATTACGCCAGGAGTGGGAAGTGCTGAACAAAAAAGGTGAGGCACGCACCATCATCGCTGAAGCGGCGCGCATCGAAGGCGATGACGGCCTACCGCGCAAGGTAACCTTTATTGTCGATATTACGGAGCGCAAGCAGCTCGAAGAGCGTTTAAAGCTGGCCAACGAGCGTTTGGATCAACTCGCGCATCGCGATGAATTAACCGGCCTGTTCAACCGCCGTGCCGGGCTTAAGCGCCTGGAAGAAGAGCTTCAGCGCTGCCAGCGTTATGAAAGCACGTTGAGCGTTGCTATTTTCGATCTGGATCGCTTTAAAACGATCAATGATACCTACGGCCACGGCATTGGTGACGACGTACTCAAGGAAGTCACCTCACTGGTCAGTCAAACTCTGCGCACTACCGATATACAGGTACGCCTGGGCGGTGAAGAATTTCTGGTGATCATGCCGCAGGTCGATATTAGAGCAGCGCAGCGGGCGATTGAACGGGTGTGTAATGCCGTTGCCAGCACGCCTTTTACTAAGCAGCAATTAATCGTCACTGTATCCGCCGGTATTGCGTGCTACGTTGATACCTCCAACCGCTGCCTATTGGATCGTGCAGATAACGCCATGTATCAAGCCAAGGAGGCCGGTGGAAACGGTGCCGTCACTGCCTAGTGAATCATCATACCTGGTGAATCAACATCGGCGCCCGCGATGCTAAATCGACTCTCCAGCCTGAGGAGTAACGTTATGAGCAATGCTGAGCTAAACAAACTGAAGCAAAAATACGTTGCCAACGGCGCAGCGAGCCCTGCCACAGCGTTTGCCGACCATGCCGAAAATGCCGAAGTGTGGGATGCCGACGGCAACCGGTTTATCGACTTTGCCGGCGGCATCGGTGTGCTGAATATCGGCCATCGCCATCCGAAAGTGGTTGCGGCGGTGAAAGCACAGCTCGATAAGGTAATGCATACCTGCCAAACGGTAATGCCCTATGAAGGCTACGTCAGGGTTGCAGAACGGCTGAGCCACCTAGTGCCCGTTCGCGGCCATGCCAAGGTCATGCTCGCCAACTCCGGCGCCGAAGCGTTGGAGAACGCGGTCAAGATAGCTCGCGCCGCCACCGGGCGCTCCAACGTTATCTGCTTTGATGGCGGCTACCACGGCCGCACCTTCTTCACCATGGCGATGAACGGCAAGGTCGCGCCGTATCAGACCGACTTTGGCCCCATGCCCGGCACCGTGTTTCGTGCGCCCTACCCGGTGGACTACCACGGCGTCAGTGAAGACGAGGCGATTCGCGGCCTGATGATGACGCTGAAAACCGACGCTGGCCCCGCGAATACGGCGGCTATCATTTTAGAGCCAGTGCTGGGTGAAGGCGGCTTTTACCCAGCACCGACATCGTTTCTGGAAAAGATCCGCATCATCTGCGATGAACTCGGCATCCTGATGATTATCGACGAAGTGCAGTCAGGATTTGGGCGCACCGGCAAGATGTTCGCCATTGAGCACAGCGGCGTTGAGCCCGACATCATGACCATGGCTAAAAGCATGGCCGACGGTATGCCGATTTCAGCCGTAGTGGGCACTGATAAACTCATGGATGCTTCAGGCCCGAACTCGCTGGGTGGCACCTATACGGGCAGCCCTACCGCCTGTGCCGCAGCGCTTGCCGTCATGGATGTTTTTGAGGAAGAAAATATCCTGGAGAGGAGCCAGGCTCTGGGCGAGAAGCTCGCAAAGCGTTTCCACCAGTGGCAGGCGCGTTATGACGCGGTGGATAACGTACGCCATATGGGCGCCATGGCCGCTTTTGAGCTGGTATCTGATAAACACGCCAAGACGCCTAATGCCGAGCTTGCCGGTGCCTTGTGTAAAAAAGCCCGCGAAGAGGGCTTAATCCTGCTTTCCTGCGGTATGTACGGCAATACCATTCGGTTCTTAATGCCCATCACCATCGACGATAGCGTACTCAACGAAGGACTCGATATCATCGAATCCTGCCTGGAGTCGCTGATTTAACACGCCCTGAATGCAGCCTGCATGCAAGAACGCCGCCCGATGGGGCGGCGTTCTTATATTTACCCGGCACTAACGGTTCAGCCGTTCATGTAGCGCGGCAGCCAAAGCACCAAGTCAGGCCATACGCTGATGATGATAGCCGCCAGGCACATCAGCAAAAAGAATGGCAGCGCCGCCCAGGCCACGCGGCCGATGCTCTCTCCGGTCAGGCTCTGCAGCACGAAGAGGTTGAAGCCCACTGGCGGGGTAATCTGGCCAAGCTCGATCATGATGATCAGGAAAATGCCGAACCAGATCGGATCGAACCCTGCCAGCAGCACGATCGGCAGCGTAATGGGCAAGCTCATTACAGTGATCGAGATACCGTCCAGAAAGAGCCCCAGCACGATGTAGAACACCGCCAGAGCCAGCAGCAGCATGGTCGGGCTGAAGTTCTGCTCGGCGATCCAGCTGGCAAGCTCGCGCGGCAAGTGCAGATAGCCCATCGCCGTCGACAGCAGGGTTGCCGTAATTAACAGGCTACATACCATGATCGAGGTAATCAGCGTGCCCCGAAACGCCTCGGTCAGCATGGCCAAATTGATTTGCCGCTCGATGCCCAACAGCACCAGCGTGGCTGCCACGCCCACCGCCGCCGCCTCGGAGGGCGTGGCGATACCGCTGTAGATCGAACCGATCACGATCGCGATTAATATGAGGATTGGCAACAGCAGCAGAATCGACTGGCCGATGGATTGCCCGTGCGCTATCTGTTTAGGCGCAAGCGCCGGTGAAAGCGTGGCGCGTATGCCAATATAGCCGCTGTACAGCAGCGCAATTACAAGCCCCGGCACCACACCCGCCATGAACAGCCGGCTGATCGATACTTCCGCCTGAACCCCGTATACGATCATGACGATCGACGGTGGAATCAGCAGGCCCAGGCTACCAGCGCCAGCTAGCGAGCCAATCGACAGGTGCCGGTCGTAGCCGCGTTGCTTGAGCTCTTGCGTGGTTATCTTGCCAATAGTGGCTGTGGTGGCAGCACTTGAGCCGCTTACAGCAGCAAACAGCGTACAGCCCAGCACATTGGTATGCAGAATGCCGCCCGGCAGACGGCTGGTAATGGGCACCAGCCCTTTGAACAAGCGCTCCGAAAGATTCGAGCGAAAAATCAGCTCGCCCATCAAGATGAACAACGGGATCGCCGAAAGCTCCCAGCTGTTGCTGGCACGATACAAAATACGCGAAAAGATCAAACCGATACGGTCAGCGCTGAAGTCTCCGAAAATCCAGAGTGAGCCGATGGAAATTGCCAGCATCGAGGCAAATATCCACGTCCCCATGGACAGGAAAAACACCAGCAGCAGCGCCACACCAACGGCCGTCCAGAAAATATCCATAGTCTGTTCCTGTTAGCCAGGCCTAGGCCGTGTTGGGTGAATACCGCGAGCGCAGTAAGATGATTTTTATTGATCTCACCAGCAGCGTGAAGGAAATTAGCCACATGCCGATAAGGATCGCGCCTTCGGGAAGCCAGATAGGCGTTTCGGCCAGCGTCTCACTCACCACGCCGCGCTGGTAGCTGCGCTGGACGTTTTGTAGCCAGAACGTGGAGAGCCATAGAAAGCAGCCGGCAGTGACCAGGCTGCTAAACAGCTCCAGCGGCCACCGGCTGGATGCGGGAATGCGCTCCATGAGCAGCGACACCCGAATCAAGCCGCCCTTTTCGAGCACGTAGGGAAGCCCCATAAACGCCATGGTGGCCACGGCGTAGCCGATATACTCATCCAAAATAAAGGTCGAGCGGCCAAACAGCCGCATCACGATTTCGAGGATGATATGGCCAAACATGTAAATGATGAGCGCCACGGCAATCAAGGCGCCCACCCGATTAAGCAATTTCGAGGCTTTTTCTATGGGTTCGAAAAACCTCATTGCTGGCTCCGAAACTCATCCATGATCGTCTTGCCGGTGTCGCCAGTGCTTTCAAGCCAGTTATCGATCACGCTTTCCGAGGCATCAGAAAGCGCGTCGGTCAGGTCTTGGGCTACCGGGTCGCTCACTTCAACGTTGTTCTCCGCAAGCGTCTGGTAGTTCTCTGCGGTGCGCGTTTCAACGGCGGCCCAGTTGTGTTGGTCGGTCAGGCGAGCGGCTTCCAGTACTGCCTGCTGCTGCTCTTCGCTGAATGAATCGAACACGGCCTTGTTCATATGCACCATGTTGAGCGGGATGGCATATTGAACGGCAGAGAAGTGGTTTTGATGCTCCCAGAAGCTGCCGTTGGCGCCGGCTTCGGCGGAGGTCAGCACGGCGCTAATACCGCCGGTGGCCAATTGCGGCACTACATCACCCCAAGAGAGACTCACCGGCGAGGCGCCGACGTTTCTAAAGGTTTCAGTGCCACTGCGGTCAAAAGTGCGAATCTTGAGATTTTTCAGATCATCGGCGCTGTCGATCGCGTCTTTCGACCAGATACCGCTGGGCGGCCAGGGCGAGGCGTAAAGCAGTACCTGATCACTATCTTCAAACACCGCTTCGTAATAAGGCTTGGCGATATCGTAAAGCTGGCGCGCATCCTCGATATCGTTGACCAAAAACGGCAAGGAGGAGAGCAAAAAGAGGGAGTCTACGCCACTCATGGTGCCTGAAAGCGTATCCGCGATATCGACAGCGCCATCCGCCACAGCGTAGAAGTGATCGCCGGAGTTAAACCCCAGCGCGCCACCGGTATGCAGGGTAATGCTGATGTCACCGTTGGTCAGTTCCTCTACCTTGTCGATAAAGTAGGCGTCGCCCTGAGCGTGGATTGAGCTTGCGTTGTATTCATTTGAAAAATCCAGGCTGAACGACTGGGCATGCGATTGGCCGCTAACAATCGCGAGCCCCAGCGCGGCGATGAGACTTTTACCGGCGATGAATCGATGATTTTGGAATTTTAGCGTTGTCATGACGTAGGTTCCCTGCCGATTTTTATTAAATGTAGCTTTCAATGTACCTTTATCGGCAAGCTATTTATTTTTACAAACGACGTAGGCGCTTCTGAACGCGACATCTAAATAGTCAAAAACTAAAGTATTATTTACTTTATACGGTAATTAAACACTATAGCGTCAGGGTCGAAACAACGATTTCCCGCATGAAAAAGAGCAGCGTAAGCATCAAATATGGCCATAACCACGTGG